>JAUIJG010000118.1 GCA_030431355.1 bacterium | reverse complement strand
ATGGAGTCATGATGATAAGCGAAAACCTTCCGGGCAGGCTATCCACTAGTGGTAAGCTACCTTCATTTGATTACTTCTTCTGGCCCATCTTAGAGTTTATGAAAGAAGAGGGAGAAGAGGTAACTCGTTTGCAGGCGATAAATGCTGTTTGCAAAAACTTCTATCAAGCATCTGCAAGTAAAACTTATACCGAGCATGAGAAGGAAGAGCTCTCTTATCGAGTGGGAAGAGCTTTCGACTTGTTGGCTGTTGCCGAAATTGTAGAAGAACGCTTAGGAAATCTATTTGCTCTTTCCAATGGTGGGCTCACAATCACTTTCGAAGAGGCTTCCAATCTTCACCGACATGTGAGAAACCTGGACAACTACTTTCACGACAATGGCGAAGCCGTGGACCATGCCGTGGAGAGTAAAGAACAGATTGCAAAAGACACGGTTCGATTCTTGAAAGGCGAGCCTTTAAACGAGCTGCAATTGAAAGAGAAGCTTGTTAAAGATTTCATCGAGCGCAATGGAGTCGGCCGGAATATGAAGGTAGTAAATGGTTATTTAAAGCAAGCCGACTATGTCAAGTCTGTTCTTAAGGCAGAAGAGATAGTGGCTGAGACCGAAGACGGTACATTCGTACTGCGCGAGCCTGCCGATGAGGCAGAGCATATTATTGAAGAGCACTATCACAACGAAGGCCTCGGTAGCATATCCAGAGGTTTTCAGACTTTGATTCGTAGAGTAAGGGCGAGGGCTAAAGCGCGCTACGGCAAAGCCCTCATGAAGCAGCTGGCTTATGACATGACCGCAATCTTTTCGATTATTGGTCTTACCTGGTTGTTCGCCAGAGAATCAAGAAAGAATGGTCAGCAATAGAAAATGTATTTTCAATATGTAGATGAGTCCGGATGCCCCGGAGCGTTGGTTGATACGGATAGTGATATCCAACCGGTATTATCCCTGGTGGGAGTGAGCTTCCATGAACAACATCTTCGCTTCCTCACCGATGAGTTCCTGGACTTAAAACAACAGTTTTTCCCAAATCTCTCCAGAAGCAGACATGCCCTGGATTGGGTGCTCTATGAGATCAAGGGTAGTGACATTAGCCGTTCTATCAGATTGGGCACGGAAAAAGAGCGGCAGCATAGCCTTTTGTTTTTGGGCTGCCTATTAAATCTTGTCAAACAGTATGATGGCCAGATCCAGGGTAAAGTCTATATCAAACCCCCCGGTGGCGCATTCGATGGCATAGCGGCATACACATCAGCTTGCCAGATGCTCTGTCAGGTTTTCGAAGAGTATCTGGATAGCAAAGATGATAGCGGTATCGTTGTGCTGGATAGTCGTACCCAGGCCCAGAACAAGCGGGTTTCGCACAGTATTTTTACAGAGAAGTTTCGCTCCGGAGGGGATAAATATCCTCGCATTCTGGAGATGCCTTTTTTCGGACACAGTGAAAATCATGTCGGCATTCAGATAGCCGACCTGGTCAATTCAGCGCTGGTTTATCCGATGGCTTCTGTGAGATACTGCCAGACCCAGGTTGATCACGCCCATGTGGACCCGGCTTTCAACATACTCTGGGACTCCTTTGAAGAGCGACTGACATCTTTATTTTCTTTAAGCGATATTGAGACGAAGCGAATGCATTCCGGTATCAAAGTGGTAGACGTGGCAGGAGCCGGCGACAACGTTCTCGCATTCGGTGACCGAGGTTAATTCGATATGGACTTATTAGCCATGGGGATCTGGTACTGTTTCTGCGCGACTCTTATATTCGCGTTCATCGCTTTCTATCGTTTCGTCAACACCAAAGGTTTTCGGGGAGGACGTGTTGATCGCACCACCGAGGTAGGCTTTGAGTGCAAGCGTAGAGGCGATGAAAAGGACGTTCCCCTGGGCGGAAAGCCGCGACCGGCACGAAGAGGCACCGGTATCAGCATCAAACTTAAATAGAGAGCTGCTACTATATTGTTCTTTTGTTTATTTTACTAAGGCACCGGGATATGAAAGCCGAGATCGAAGTTTTTGCAAGTCAGCTCTTTGTCCATATTGAGGTCGATAAATCGGGTTATGAAGCAGGGCTTATTGTCTTTGTAGTCGCACCATTGAACCGGTAAATTGGTATCGGAATCAAGATAGATTCTGGTGGTCAAGCATTTTTGGTCTGCCGAATCATACAGCTCGATTATTCTTGACTTTACTTTCTCCGTTCTCTTTCTGCTTCTCGCCATCTCCACCATGATCGGGCTATTGCTTATCAAAACAGTGCCCGGGCCTTTAGCCTCTTTGACTGCCCTGGAGAGAAGGCTGGCAAGATCCGAGTTTAATAGATGATAGCCGTTGGTGGCATAGAGTCTTTTGGAGTCAGGTTGAAGGGTGCGGACAAAGACTTTGAAGGCATTGTTCATATGCCCCTTGATCTTGCCGTCTTTTCTTCTCACCACCGTGGAGCCTTTGCGCTTACCTTCGGTGACTTTTACCTTTACCAGATCCGGCTGAAGATAATGAAATAAACCGCCATCAAGCCTGGTGCCGGATTTCTTGAATGTCCAGATCTTTACTTTCACCGTGTAACTCTCTAACTCAGCCGCATCCTTTGCGTATTGCTTGAGTTGTTTTAAACCGGGTGAGTAGTCTCCCAGTTTTTGATCAGCCCTCACTAAATCTTTTAGAGCGCTGTCATCCAGAGTGGATTTTGATGCGGCCAGGACTTCTTGCCACAGATTGCCGAAGTATGGAAAAAAGTTGAGGATTAGCGCAATCAGAAGAATTCGTCTTATAGTCATCTTCACTCTTTGGAAGCTACGGCGGATCTCTTGGGAGCGTTAAATGCTTTTCTAATCTCGGGCAACATCTGGAGTGTTGCTTGCTCGCCGGCTTTGAACGCCCGCTCGTAGTCTTCTTCGTTCACCGAGATTATTGAAATGCCACTGACGTCAGGTTGAATGATCAGGTCGGCATGCTTCAACAGCTCCTTGTCTCTAAGGTAGACAATTATAGACGAAAGTCGGTTGATAAGCTTTTTGTAACTTCTTATCTCTTTCTTCTCAATCTCGTCGACTTTCTCGTCCACGTTAACGGCTATAACATAGTCCGCGCCCATACCCCGGGCAGAGAAGGTAGGTACGTTGGACCTCACACCGCCATCGGTGAATACATGCTCTCCCAACTCCACCGGCTTCAAAAGCGGAGGAAAGCTGGCACTTGCTCTCAATGCTTTTGAAAGTTCGCCTTTTTCCAATCTGTACGCTTTACCATCTATCAGGTCCACCGCAGTGGCTGCGAATCTTGGATTGGAGCTTTCGATTTTATTTTTTCCTTCCGGCACTTCAGCTTCTATAAATTTTTCCAGCGCTTTGCCTGAATAGAAACCAGGGTAGTCGTCCCGGTCCCAGAATTTTAGGAACTGAAAAACTTTTTTGAAGACCTGAACGGAAGGGGGCAGTGGCTTGAAGGCTTTCTTCACTTTGCCGTCCCGGATCAGTCGCTCAAGTTTTTCTATCGGCACTCCGGCGCAGTACATACCGCCGACGATGGCTCCCATGCTGTTGCCGACAATTATATCCGGTTCAAGATTGTTCTCTTTCAATACCTTTAAAACACCGACGTGGGCTGCTCCTCTTGCCCCGCCGCCGCCGAGAGCCAGGGCAATGGTGGGTCGAGTTTTTGCACCCTCAGCGTTACCACCGGACTCGTTCTCTGCCGCAAGGGCGAAGGACCCGTCAATAAAACTGATGAACAGTCCAATTAGTAAGATTGGTATGACGGAAGTGATAACTTTGTCAAATCTATAGTTTAAAACACGCATTAACTTTTACCTTAGTTCCTAAACAAGCCAAGGATCAAATAGCACGACAGGCGCTTGATTGTGCCTGTCGTGAGCCGTTTTATAAAGTTGAATTTAATGGAGAATTTCAATTCGATTAATTCTTGGCGTTGATAGATGCTTCAAAAGATCTGGAGCTGTTCTTGCCGCTAAATTCTTCCGAGGCTCCGTTATCACTGTCCTTCTTAAACTTCTCCATATAGCTACTGCGAATATGAAGATCACGTTGAGGAAAGGGAATCTCTATATTTGCATCGGCAAGCTCTTTGAAGATTCTGTAGTTTAGAATGCTTTTCAGAACCCGCGGTTTGTTGGCGTGGGTTCTTGTATAGACCCTCAGTTCAAAGTTCAACGCGCTGTCTCCGAATCCATCGAAGATTACATCCGGTTTTGGAGAGCCGAGTACGCACTCGCAGTCATCGGCAGATTTAAGAAGACATTCTTTAACCGTCTCCGGGTCGGCGTTATAAGAGACACCCACCGGTATGTTAACTCTGACGTCTCTGGATGAATGACTCCAGTTGATTACGTTGCCGTTTATAAACTCGTTGTTGGGAACGATAATCTCGATGTTGTCATTGGTTCTAATGGTGGCAGCCCTCAAGCTTAGTTTGATCACGTCACCCTGTACGCCGCCTACTTCGATACGGTCCCCAACCTTAACGGGTCTCTCGAACATTACCACCAGTCCGCTCACCAGGTTGGATACTATGTTCTGTAAACCGAGACCGACACCAAGACCGAGGGCACCGGCAATAACCGTAACGGTACTGAGGTCGATACCAGCCGCCTGGAGAATGATTACAAAACCAATTCCTAATAGGGCGTATCTGAAAATCGATGAGATCGATTGGGCCGTGCCATAATCAAGGCTCGGTCTTTTATTAAGAGTCTCCGCCAGCCAGCGCTGCATCTTGCCTGTAAAGTAGAGCAGTGTGTAGCCGAGCACCACCACGAAGGTGATCATCCACAGTGTAATCGGCTGTTCTCCCACCGGTATCAGGGGAAGCTTGAATATGCCGCTGGTAAATTCAAATACCTGAACAGCCGAGACATCGACGTCGGACACATCAAGTATTACAGTGCCGCCAAAGTAGATAATCGCTATTTGCGCCAACCGGGTAAACAGTCTCAGCGAGCTCTCAGGCAGGGCTGTTTTGCCCCTCAAGGTAGATTTGAGGGCATCGCCTAGTTTGACCGTGGCCAGGGCAAGCAGGCTGAAGAGAGACAAAATTACGATAATCGACCAGATGGTGACTACCGTATTATCTGTGGTGTACACAGGATGTTGCATCCAACCCTGAACTAACGATAGTTGTTTCTCGTACCAGCTCATTTTCTATCCCCATCTCTTCCTTTGTTTCCAATAATTACATAGCATCTGAGTGCGACTGCGATGCTGGGAGTGTTCGCCTGCGTTTACAGTAGGAATATAAATTGGCTAATTGAACTTATTATGACTCTGCCTTGGATTGCTTTCCGTAACCTTCCAGCATGAAGCCGTGGGGCTCAAGCGGGATATCCCTTGTGGCCAGGAAGACAAGCAGTGCCGTGAACACAGTACTGACCAGAATCACAGAATAAGCTACGTTTTGCACCACTTCACCGTAGGCGAAGCCATATTGCATAGTCACCGATGCCAGTACCGCAGATGCCAATCCTTTGGGTGCAAGTATGCAGGCATTGAGTGCATCTCTTCTCGGGGTGCTCTTCGGCAGTGTAAGCTTGACCGCGAATATTCGAACAAAATAGATCCACAGTGTCATTATCACGCCGGCCCAGATTTGTTTAAAATCTTGCAGTTGAATACAGATTCCCAGGTAGACGAAGAAGAATGTTTTAACCAGGAAGCTGAGCTCTCCTATAACGGTCTGGTCTATCCAGTGCAGTCCTGTCGGTTTTACATCGGTAATCGCCTGGAACTGATCTGTTTTCAGAGGCTCTTTAGTATTCAGGGGATTAAGCCAGGAGTCGAAGGCTATGAAAACTCTACCGAAGGTACTTTCTTTCAGGCTCTTTCCATCTTTTCTATCGAGACCGAAAAGTTTTCCTATCGTGGGTAGTGGCATATCCCTGATGTTACCCATAGTGATTCCGAAACAGAGGGCTGCTATGGGTCCGCTAAATCCGAGGATTTCTGTAAGGGAATAAGCGATGCAGACAAAGGCCGGGGTCGTCAAAATGGCGTTTTCCAGTTCATGGAAAAATGAAAGGATATAGCTCCAGACGAAGCCCAACAGCACCCCAATGGCTGCCGCCATAATGAATGAAGCTGCTGTAGAGCCGATGATTTTACCTGGCTCCAACGCTCCGGTTGAGGCAATTTCCAGCATCGTCAGGGATCCGACAATACAAAGGACATCACTTATCGAAGATTCTAATATAAGCTTGGTCCGGGTCTCTTTCTCCATCTCCAGCTTATTTGCCAGAGGAATAATCACGGCTGAAGAAGTACCACCGATGATGAATCCAAGTAAGGCAGAGCCTATTAGCGGCAGTCCCATCCAGACGGTGCCAACCATCATCACCACCAGGACTGTCAAGACAAAACTGACGACGGTCAAACCCGTCGCGTCGACAATAGAATTTTTCAAGTCTGTGAGCTTCAGCTCCAGACCGCTATAAAAAAGTATGACGACCAGCGCAATGGCCGAGAAAACAGGCCCTATCTGTCCGAAGCTGTCGCGGCTTACCAGACCGAGCAAAGGCCCGAAAATAAGCCCGATTGTCATGAGCGGCAGGACGTCAGGTATACTAGCCCTGTCAAAGGCGGCAGCGAACAGATGGGCAAGAAAAACCAGAATTCCGGTTCCCAAAATCGCTAACGAAACATCCATCTACACTAATCCTCAAAAATGTATCTGTTAGGGCTCATAGCATAGAATCTTCACATGGGTGCTTCGGTGGGCAGGAGCAGTTCGCACCTGTGCTAACAATAAAAATAGGAGAATACCTATGACAGAGTCGACAATGGAATCTAAAGACACTTCGAGCGATTACGGCAAAAAATGCATCGCTTGCGACGTTAACTATGAAATCGATAAGGCGAAGTGCCCCAAGTGTGAGCTGCCCCTCACTCCGGTCTCCAATGAACTGGCGCAGGGCTCGGTTATCGGCGAGAAGTATGAGATTGAGTCTCTCGTCGGCGATGGCGGCATGGGGAAAGTGTACAAAGCTGCCCACAAACTGATGAAGCGAAAAGTGGCCATCAAGATGTTGCACTCGGGTCTGGTAAGCCAGGCCGCCACTTTGAAAAGATTCAAAAAAGAGGCTGAGGCTTCCAGCAAGCTGGACCACACCAATCTGGTAACCACCCTCGACTTTGGTTTGACACCGGATGGAAGACCGTATCTGGTGATGGACTATTTAGAAGGAATAAGTTTTGCGGAGCTTCTCTCCCGGGAAAAAGTCCTAAAGCCGGAGCACTGTCTTAAACTGTTCGTTCAAATTTGTGCCGGTCTCGAGCATGCGCATACTAAAGGTATAATCCATCGCGATATCAAGCCTAATAACATCTTCGTGGTTGAAGACGCCAAGCAAAATCAGATAATCAAGATTTTGGATTTTGGAATAGCGAAACGCGTCGCAAGCAAAGATGATGATGAACTGAATGACACAAGGAATTCAATCACGGAAGCCGGTACAGTATTCGGTAGTCCTTTATATATGAGCCCAGAGCAGATAAGGGGAGCGGAGGTCGACTTCCGTTCTGATGTTTATTCTGTCAGTTGTTTGCTTTACCAGAGTCTTACAGGAACACCGGTGTATGAAGTAGAGGATGCTCTTGATTGTATGCAATTGCACATCAACAAGAAGCCTGAGCCTTTCAGTCATCGATGTTCGACGGCTGGAATTCCTGACTCTCTTCAACAAATTGTTTTCCGGGGACTTGAAAAAGATCCCGAAAAGCGTATACAGTCCATGGAAGAGTACGGTGAATTGTTGGCAGCGGAACTTGCAAAGTTGACCCAGCCGAAACAAGCTCCAGCTAAAGTAAGTGAATCAGAGGAATCCGAAAGCAAAAACAAGGATGATGATTCAAGAGTCGAGACCGAGGAAAGCAAAGATTCAAAAGATTCCGTCGAATCATCTGATGGAAACAATGAAAGCGAAAAGCTGACCGAAGAGCCCACAGGCGAAAAAGGTGTCGATGGCGAGACTCAGCCTGCGAAGCCTAAGAAAAAAGAGAAATTCAGTTTCGCTTCTGTTTCGAACATAGCTGTTCCTCTTCTAGTTGTTGTTGCTCTGGTCGCTCTCAGTAGCTTCACCGACACCAGACTATTTTATGAAGAGGACGCTAAAAGTCAGAAGGTTTCTGAGAGCGCCACTGCAAAATCTGTGGATGAAGAGTTGGAGAGCTTGCCTGCGGTTGAAGATGCGGGCAAACAACAGAAAGCCGATCGCGAACCGCTTCAGTTGCCGGTCGGTAAAGACGAGTCTGAGGCGGACAAAGCTCAAGCCGAGACAGCACAAAGCTCGAAGGAAGATGATGGAAGAGTCCGTCTTTCAACCTTGATCCGGGAAGGCAAACAAGCTTATCGAAGGGAAGATTTTGTCCAAGCCCAGAAGAGTTTTATTGAAGCTAACAAAATTGCCCACAAGCTTGACGTGAGGTCGATTGAATATTTGGATAGTGTCACCTGGCTTGGTAAGACGCTGATGGCCAGGAAGAAATACCGGGCTGCCTTGAATTATTTGGAGTGGTCCAGAGATAAAATTGAAGTCCGCTATGGAACCGGCTCGAGATTTGCTCGGGAAGCTAGGGATTTACTGACAATCTGTTATAAGAAACTGGGTATGAATAAGAAAGCATAGCTTGGCTTTTGATTTGACTCCATTTTGATTCGGAGCATCAAAAGATTCGAAGCGCCACAAAACAACACTATATATAGTGCTTTTGTTTTTCATTGTTACAGCCTTGTTATACGCGGGCGTTGTGTCCGGACGAGTTTATTCAAGGCTTTTCGGATGAATCGCGGTCTTTGGTTTTAAGCGAAGGTTCAGAATCAGGGTCCCTCAATCATGGGGAGTCAAGTTTTGAGTGTCTAATGCAATCTCATCATCATCATCGTCGCTGTAGTAAATGTCCAATTCAAGATCTAAATCTGCAACGGGTAGTATAGAGAGAATTTCAGTTGATATAGATAAGGTAGTATTCCAGTGCACGGTATCAAATCTCCGCTTCCTTTTGTGAATATACGATTGCATCCAAAGCTTCTTCCGTGAAACTTCTGAACATCAGTGGATACTTCTAATATTGTTGTGTCGGTTATAAAATTTAGTCCAAAAGCTGAGTCAGTATATCATCGATGATAATAGTGGATTTGCCTTCTCCCCCTTGCAATGCGACTACCGGCAGTGTTGGAACCAGGGTCCAGCTTTCGGAATCTCCATTGTCGATTTCAAGTCTGTCGCCAGTGTCTTCGGAGAAGCAAATCTGTAGTCTTTTTTCGGTGATATGAGCTTTTGTTACTTTGCTATTTATCAAGTTCTTCAAGGCTTTTACGCTTTGAATCCTATCGGAATTTGAATCTAGGTTCCACTCTCCGTCGATGGAGAGACAAAAGAAGCTCTCTTCTATTGCAGAATCAGTTTTTTGCCCGAAACTAAGCAATATACGTTTGCCATTGGCAATTCCTAGAACCTGAGCCAAGTAGCTGCCTTCCAGCCATTTTTCGGCAAGACGTTGAACTTTGGCGATGTCAGAAATTTTGTGGACCATTTGAATTTGCTTTTTCGACTCCAGGTTCAGGACAATCTTAAAACAGACACAAGAAAAAAGGAAGCGTTCACGCTCCCTTTCTTCAATCTTAATTGCTTCTATTCTTCAGGCTCCAGCCGGTATAAAGTCCGGAGTACTCGGGGTGGATTCCAGGCTTTCTTTTACTTTCTTGGCTTTCTTCGCCGAGATTCCATCGGATTCTTCGCTGCCGTTAGACTCTTTTTTACAGTCTAAGAGTTTGTCCAAAACCTTTACGCCAACTCCGGCGGAGTATCCTACTGCCGCACCACTGGCAAAGGCCAATAATAGGTCTAACTTCCTTTTCATGCTTCCTACAATATTCAAGAACTTCATTTATCTCTCCTCAATCCGATGTCTTGTTTGCTCTACGTCTATTAACCATGCTCTCGACCAGGTCCATTGGGTCCAGTCCAAGGGTCTGGGATAGCTGGTGCATCTCTTCGATGCTCGGCTCCCTCTTGCCTGCTTCTATCGACTTCAGGATGAAGTCGGGGATGCCGGTCATTCCGGCTAACTGGCTAATGCTATAGTTGCAAGCAGTCCTTGCTCTGGCCACTAACCTGTCCTTTGTCTGTTTTCTGTTGTCTTCGAAATTTTCCCTCATTGTTCTTTCACTTCCGACTCAAATAAACTCGTTCGATTACATACTCTCTACTATTTTGTAGATTTGATTGGACCTTTCACCGAGACGCCCGGATAATCCCTGGCTGATAGCTGTTCCAGAGGTTCTTTCAAATAGAACAACTTCTCATTCAGTTGGTGTCTGGTTGCTTCGAACTCGTCGCGCATCAGATACCAATTATCTTCTTCGGCTTCGATCATTGTTTTTAGCTTTTTCTCCAGATCTTGCTTGAGAATGTCCAGCTCATCAAAAATCGCGGATCTAAGAATGTTAACGTTTCCTTCGTTGGCGGCAACGCGCGTTTTCAACTGCATGATATCGATCATGCTGAGTAGATTTGCCACTTCCATCTCCATACGATTCTCAAATGCTTCTCTAGTTTTTTCAAAATTAGACTCAAACATTTTGTCGTCCAGTGATGCGATTACATTTCTCCAGGAGAACTTAAGTTCCGGATACTCTTTTAGCGCTTTTACCGAGAAGATGCCGACCAATCTGTTTTGTCTATCAACTACGGGAAGTCTCTTGACTCCATTTTTCAGCATGGTAACCAGGGCCTCGTCGATGGTGGTCTCCACTCCACAGATTACAACATTCGAATTCATCAACTCTTTCACCGGAATGTGTTTAGGATTTAAATCCTCATAATAAGTCCCGAAGAGAATTTGACTTTCATTTATTGTGCCAACCAGTTTGTTGGACAATTCAGATTCAATAACAGGAAGGCTGTCTACAGACATTTTGCGAAAGAGCTCCAGGCATTCCTGGGCTGTGGTCTTAGGATAAACATACTCGTCTCCTCTTTCCATCACTTTTTCACACGTAATCATTCAAACCTCCTTCTGCGGGTTTTTCTCGACTGCCCGCTCTTGAAGATTGATAGCATACCTGGCGCGTTTGGTTGCCGATGGCATCGAAGAAAAGAATTTGTGCTATCAACTTTCCAGGAGGTTTAAATGCATAAACAGAAGAAGAAGAATTTAAAAGCGCTATCAGAGCGCGACATTTTGAGTCGCAGTGATTTGCGACTTCGATTTTCGAATGAAGAGATTCCGCATACTTACAAATCCAGAGTCAAATTAGCCTCTAGTTTTGTATCCGTGGAACCTCATAGATTGCAGGAGGTGAGGACTAATGGATAGAATGCCAGAAGCAAATTCCTTCGAAATATTTCATAAATATAGTGAGAGATTGGCTGATGACTGGGGTCTAGCGTCTTCAAGCGACCCACGATTGCCGGCGATTATGACATCGGATGCCAATACGCCAAAAAAATTTCTTGCTCTTTTTGCTCAATCGACAGAGAAAGATATTCTTGAAAGATTAGCATCTAACCCTAATACACCGGAAGAGGTTTTGATAGGGTTGGCTGATCACTATGAACAGTCTGTCAGAGAAGCAACTGCTAATAACAACATGGCACCTGATGTGGTGAGTGAGTCACTGGCGAAAGATGAGAACTTAAACGTTCGATTCGCTGTGGCTTCGAACCCCCATTCTTCTCCCAAGGCTCTTGAGCACTTGAGTGAAGATTGGAACCCTTATGTTGTCAGAAGAGCTAGAAAGACTATTAAGAAGCTTAAGGCTGTAAAGCCCGCTGAGTCTACTACCGAGAAAGTTCAGGATACTGATATAGCGGTAGCAGGTAAGTAGTAGGAACCGGTTAATTGGTCATAGCGACCTTTGACCATGTTATATGCATAAAAGAGGAAGTGGCTCAGAGAACCACTTCCTCTTTTAGTTGTTATCTATTCGTATTTGCTACTGAGCTTGATTCTAAAGATCAGTATCTAGTGATCAGGACCATACCTGCGTGATCTTTCAGATCGCCTTTGTCAACAAAGTACACTTCACAGGATGTGCGTATAGAATTTCGAAGTATTTCTTCGACATTCTCTTCCGACTCTTCCTGGTAGTCCTTTTCGATAAGCAAGGTCCTGCCTCTACCCTGGCGAGTGTTTTTCAGGCAGTTTTTGTAACCGCTTACTAGATTTCCTTTGTTGCGGGATTGTTCCAGGGCAGCCAGGTGACAGCGTTTTCTATCTTGCGAGTAGGACTTCAACGAGGGTTCCAGCAATCTACTCAACTGATCTTCGCTGGCATTGTCCATTGAGCCGTGCAGCTCCTGGACGATGGAATCGCTATTCTCCGAGACAGCCTTGAATACGCTTGCGTTGTTCTCTACTGTTGCCAGGATGACCGGTCTTTCTTCTTGTTTTAATCGTTTAGATAACTCGGTATCGACCTCACGAAAGAACTTCCGTAGACGTTCATCTTCGATGGAGTCCATATTGGGAATGTAGGTTCCCGGTGTGATCGACGCACCACCTTGTAAGTTTCGCTTGCCGGAAGAGCCACCGATCCAGCGAGGGGCTGGTTTACTTGACTCTACTCTTTCTACCGATGACTCAGCCACAAAGTGCTCGACAGGGAAGTATCTATCTAGTTCTTCGATCTTATCGTTAAATCCTTTATATAAGCGGGCTTTTGATTCGCTCAAAACAAGGAGGTAATAGCTGATGCTCTCGTTGCAGGCTTCAATCAGATCCCTGATGCGGAATTTGTCTTCCACTGCTACTTTCTCATCGACTGAGAACGGCAAGCTTATGCATTCCGAAATGGTATCACTGACAAATATTGCCAGCCCTGCGTTCAAGTCCTGTTCCGAGAATTCTTTTGCGTTGTCGCTTAACTTATCGTTCAACTTCTCCGAAATTCCATTACCCTTTCCGATGATGCTTTTCTTCGCTTCAGAGAGCAGATTGTTTAATCTGATCGTGTTTTCGGATCTTCTATCGGGCATTTTAGTTGTCGGCAGAATTATCGATACGCAAAGTTCATCTTTGATTTCGGCTAATTTTTCGATTGTTGCCTGATTCATCTATACCTCCGTCTGTTTTTGATGTTCTGTGTCTGCAATATTGATAGCGCCTTTTATCAAATTTGATGC
>JAUIJG010000117.1 GCA_030431355.1 bacterium | reverse complement strand
TTTGCTACGAGTGTTAAAGCAAAACATGATATTACGTTCGGTATCACTCTTTTGTTCAGCTGCTATTCTAGCCGGCTCCACCACCTTATGTTACCCGGCTTACGCCGCCACCCCAGCGAATTTAGCTAAAGACATACAAGATGCCAGAGTGCTAGCCCCTGGAACGAGGGTGAGAGTGCGAATAGATAAGGACAAAGCGCTGGTATCGACTTTCCGCAACCAGAAAGCAAACGACAAAGACTGTAAGATCGAAGCCGTTTTGATAGGCAAAACTATTTTCGACAAACAAGAGAATGGGGTTAATAGCATCACCGTATACTTCTACGATGCCACCAATCCCAGCAAGTATAAATCCATCACTGTCTCCAAGGGTGATGTTGCTGCCTTCGGCACCGGACAGGTGTCCAAGAGTGAGCTTTTATCTTCCATCCAGATCAGAGAAGGCGGATTAAGCGACCCTGCCACCGCCATAGAGAATCAGCTGATTCTCACCGCCGCCAGTAAAAGACAAGACGTGCAGATATCATTTGGCAAAGAGGAAGTGGACGTCACAACAGCCATGCCTTCTAACGCGCCGGTCAGAGAATACAAGTACGAAGCGCTTAGAATTGCCGAGATCGCCATGGGTAAACTCGGTCTCGATTCCACGGTGAAGAGAGTCAATGTCAACTTTTTCAACCCGGGCACAAAAGGGGTGTACAAGCAGGTGACTGTCTCCACCCAACAGATTGAGACTTTGAACAATCAAGTTCTAAACGCTCTCAACTCCATGACCATCGCCCAGAGGCAAGCTAAGATCAGCGCTAAAGATCTGGAGCCGGTCTCCGGCATTCTGCAAAAAGACAGAGAAACTCTGATCGCTTCAATCCAGGAACTTGAAGAGATGGGCGTCGGAGTCGCTCCTTTTGTGAAAGCCTTCCAGGGCATAGAAAAACAGGTAGCCGGTGGAGACGAAGCTACTCTCAAGCGCTCCATCACGAGTCTTCAGAAAAACATTGAAGAACAGAAAGAGAGATACAAAGACGCAAAAGCGAGAAAGCCCACCGGCGGCAATAATGAGGAAGAGAGCGAAGACACGGCACCTTCGGGACCGACCAAGAAAACCAAGTCCAAAGGCAAAATTAACCGCTGGGCTTTTGGATTCTTCCCCATGCCCGAATCAAACATCCTGCGAAATCCGGACAAGTTCCTCAAAGAATGCGTGGCTAAATTCGAAGCGAAAAAACACCAGAAAGCGGAAAATACACCGGAGTACGCCTGGGCGCTTCTCTGGGTAGCGGAAGTTCTAAAAACAAATGACCGCGCCCCGGAAGCATCTAAATACGAATCCCAGGCCCAACAGGTTACCGCTCGCCTCAGAGCAAAATAGACGAAAAGATCAATCTTTGATCAAGGAATACTTTTCGAAAGCCAGCTCCATCATCTGCTTGTGGTCCATATTGGGATTATCCCTATCCAGGGTATCGAAAACCTCTGATATCCGATTGATTTTCTCCACCATCTGAAGGTGATAGTAGCTACAGATCTGTTTGCTCGCCCTGGCAAGTCCGTCTTTGATAGCCGCTTGCAAGGTTTTGCCGGAGCCCTGAAAATCTCTTTTCAGGACAGAATCCGCACCGGATCTGGCTATGTCCTCTGCGCCCCGGTAGACTCTCTTGCAGATGGCAACATGAGCTTCTTCATGCCTGATTAGATCCTCTCCTGCACCTTTCGGAATCCAGACGACGATGGGCGCGTCAAGGCTAAGGCTGGCCTTCTTAATTCTTACCGTAACCAATATCTCATGGGCAAGTTCGCTCTTCTCTAAAATGTCGAATTCAAATTCGGTTTTACAGCCGAACTCCCAGTCAGTAAGGGCTTCTTCATCTTCGGAGAGCGGTGACTCCTCCCCCTCCGGCAAATCCTCTAGATATCGAGTTTCCACCTGGACGGGGCTCTTGCTTACCACCACATGTGGTTCCGCCTTCCCGCACGACCAGAGAGTGAATGATGCCACCACAAGCACCACCAGAGACTGGAATAAGTTTACACAAACTCTAGGCATAAACACACCAGTCCTCTATCAATTTCTGCTGTTTGAAATTAAACAGCGAAACGATAGTTAATGCAATCGCCGTCTTTGACCAGGTATTCCTTGCCTTCCAGACGCACGAGCCCTTTGTCCTTGGCAGCGTTCCAGGAACCGTTCTCTTTCAGGTGATCAAAATGAAGCACTTCCGCCCGGATAAATCCTCGCTGAATGTCGGTATGGATTTTACCAGCGGCCTCCTGAGCCACGGTATTGCTGGGGATTGTCCAGGCTTTCACTTCATCTTCACCGACAGTGAAAAACGCGACAAGATCCAGGAGCCTGTATGTCGCTCTGATGAACTTTTCGCGACTGGACTCTTCTATTCCCAGAGCCTCCATGAATTCGGGACGCTCCGATTCATCCAACTGGGCTATCTCCATCTCCGCCTTTCCACAAAAGGCAAGAAAAGGCATCCCTTTTTGGCCGGACCACTCTTCAAGCTTTTTGAGAGAGTCAGAAGGCTCGCCTCCGATTTCAGACTCCGAAATGTTGGCAAGAACCATAATCGGCTTAAGAGAGAGGAAAGTGTAACCTCTAATAGCCTTCTTCTCGTCCTCGTCAAGCTCAAAAGTTCTTAGAGGCTGCTCACTGGACAGATGCTCATTAAAGCGACTGAGAAGCTCTTTCTCTGCCTCCAGTTGCCCTTTCTCAGGTCCTTTCTTACGCATTATGTCCTGGTCGATCTTGCCAAGGCGCTTCTCCACCACGGCCAGGTCAGCAATAACCAACTCCAACTCCAGAGTCTCAGCGTCCCGGAACGGGTCAACACCGCCGGAAGGATGGGGCACGGAAGCGGAATCAAAAGCCCTGACTACATTTACCAGGGCATCCACCTGCCTGAGGCTGGTCAAAAGCTGGGGACTGATCTGCTCCTGCTTTGCTTGACCCGGACTGACACCCGCCACATCGACCAGTTCGACGGTGGCATAGGTTGTTTTCTTCGGCTTATACAAACCGGTCAACCAATCCTGGCGAGAATCAGGCACAGACACCACAGCAAAATTAGGCTCGGTCTGTGACCCGCCCGAATAGGTGTGAACTTCGTGTGAGCCGCCGCTAACAGCGTTCAACACTGTTGTTTTGCCGGCTGAGGGTAAACCGATTATTCCTACTTTCATGGTAAGGCTTCTATAAAGTTGAGACAAAACCCGGAGAGGGTGGGATTCGAACCCACGTGGCTATTCACCCATCCGCTTTCGAGGCGGCGCCGTTATGACCACTTCGGTACCTCTCCATAGGGTCAATAATTCTAGCAAAGAAATACTGGTAAGTACTTATACTGGAAACGTACGTAACCTACAAGAAGAGATATGTTACACCGACAGCGCGAGACTGAACTGTGCTCGCACCATATACAGCACTAAAGCTCTCCGGAAAGTTCTGCGACCGGAGAAACTACATAGTACCTGCGGGTTTGCCGGCTATACGAATCTGACTCTCAGCCTTGGATCTCAGATTGCTCACGACAATAGGCATGTCGATTCGGCACTGACGTTTCACCAGGGCTTTAGGAATCAAGAATCCGCCGTCCACATGACTGGCATAGGTGACCCTGGTGGTGCGACCACCATCGAGGGGCTCCAGCTTCCAGAAACCTTTTACATCTTTGAATGCGCCGCTGACACGCTTCCATTCCATCTTGTGGGGAGCGCTCTCTTTGACCCTGACCACGTAGGAGTAGGTACCTACCGGTCCGGATGGGGCGACAGTATGCTTGACAAGCTTAACCTTACCCTTGTTCTCCAGAACAGTGGCTTTCTTCATCTGCTTGAAGACTCGGTGCAGGTTACTGTAGTCGGCAATAATGCTCCATATAGTGTCAGGGCTCGCGTGCACGACCATGCGACAAACGGAGTATTCCTCGCCGTTTATCACCGCCCGAGAGACCTCAGGGGTCGGCCTGACGTTCTGCATGGTGCCACGCGCTGAGGCGGGTCCGGCGCCAAGCATCAGGCTGCCTGAAACTATGGCTGCTAAGCCTAGAGAAAAGTACTTTACGGATGATTTGTGGGAACTTCGCATCAAGGTCCAGCCTTTCATTCGAACAAGACTATTCGGGATTTGCATAGTAGTATAGTGTCAAATACAATACTGATATTTAGTTAAATGTCAACCAAAGCATTAGTAAAGTTAGCATATTGGACATGGGGTGATGGAGTAAAAACTATCACATCAAAAGGAACTTTTCACTAATGACAACAGCCTCAATCAACTGATTCGGCTCATCCTACAAGCTCCTGACTTCATCTTCAAGCTAGATTGTTCTAACAAGCAAATTTATATGCCATGCATATTCAAAATTCGGAATCCATACCCTGATGTCAAGAAGCGCACTGATCGCCTATAACCCCGCCGCAGGTTCTAATTCATTGCCTGAGTCCTGGCTCGGAAAAGTGGTTCATGAACTTGCCACCAGGTCGGTTGATAATGTTAATACTATTGCGACCGCACCGGAGACCAGCTCGCAAGACATCATTAAACAGATCACATCTGAAGTCCATTTATTAGTCGCAGCAGGCGGTGACGGCACGGTGAGAATGGTCCTGGAAGCAGCGGCTTTGAGTGATCACAAACCGGTGGTCGGCATAATTCCCGTGGGAACGGGCAACCAACTGGCTCGCAATCTACATATATATGAAGACAATATCCTGGTGGGCAACCCCCTGGAGAAAGCAATCAAAACCCTGATCACCGGAGAACCCCGCCCGGTAGACCTGGGCATAATGAACGGCAACTACTTCGCCGTGGCCGCCGGAGCAGGACCCATGAGCGACGCCATAGTTACCCCCGAGCAGAGAGACAAAGCAAACTGGAAGATGCTTGCCTACGCTTCTTCCCTGGTACAGACCCTGGCTCAACCGCCGGTCCTGTTTGAGATAGAGGTGGAAGGTGAAACCCTTAAGGTAGCCGCATCCGGAATATTTGTCACCAATATCGCCGATTTCGGAGTGGGGACCCTTTCCGAATCAGCCAGCCTCAATGACGGACTCCTCGACCTCTGCATTCTCTCCCCGGAAGAATTCCAGGACTATGTCGAATACGGATTCGCCTTTGCCGGAGCACTAATAGGCAACCAGGAGTCGCCTTACTACATAAAGAAAGTGCAAGAGGTGGACATCAAAGTCTTGCCGGTGAGCAGGCGCGGTTCAGTCATCCAGAACACCTGGAGAAAGGTAAAAGGAGCCTTCGGCGTTTACTCAAAACCACCTTTGATGATCTACCCGGACGCCAGAGCCATGGTTGACGGAGACGCGTGCGGACACACGCCCATGCATGTGGAGGTTGCCCCAAGCGCGGTGCAAATTCTCACCCCAAAAACCAACTCGCGATCTTGAGCTATAGCTCAGGTAGAGATCAGCTGAGAAGCGAACCTCTCCTCCTCCACACTGGTGCTGATTTTGCCGTCAAGCTTTGCCCGATGAATCTCGTCCAGGATCTGTCCGACCTTTGGCCCCCTGGGCACGCCCAGCGCCACAAGCTGATTTCCGGTAAGGGAGACTTTCACGTTTTGAAGCTCGGTGATATACAGTAAGATCATTCTACGCACCTGGGTGCCAGGCTCTGCCATGCAGGCAGCAATGGCCAGGGACTCTTCCCTGAGCCCTTTGAAAGTTTCGTAAATCTGACTCCTTTTCCAGCGCTTCTTAGTAGAGCCGACCTTTTCATGGGCGGATACCCCGGCTTTGATGACATCGCGATGCAGGTTTGAAAGATGCAGACGCTCAAATATTTCATCAAGCTCATCGGTCTCCTGGTTTGAAATCAAAAGTCCAAGATAGACGATCCAATCGTCTTTGACAGGATATCGGCGTATGAGTCTCTCGGCCAGCCGAATAACCGCGCGGCTATTTGCATCATATACAATACCAGACGACAAAAACCGCAGACAGCCACCAAGATCTTCTAAAAGATCAAGAGCGGCCAAACGATCTTTTGACTCAAGAATCATCTTAATCTCATCCCGGAGTCTCACTCCGCCAAGGTTATCAAAAATCCCCATGGCCACTGCCTCTCTAGCTTTATCCCTGGTCTTGAGACTTAGGCGAAAGCCCAATCTAGAGGCAAATCTCGCCGCCCGGACAATCCTTGTGGGATCCTCAATGAAGCTAAATGGATGCAAAATCCGAATAACTTTGTTGTTCAGATCTTTCAGTCCGTCATAAAGATCCGTCAACTCACCGAATCTACCAGGATTTAAACATACCGCCAGAGTGTTGATGGTGAAGTCTCTTCTATATAAATCTTGCTCCAGCCTGGACGGCTCCACGGTTGGAAGTGCAGCCGGAAACTCGTAGAACTCGGTTCTAGCCGTTGAAAGGTCCACCTCCCTGGTCTCATCAGCATGGTAGATAATCGTTGCCGTGTTGAACCGTTCATGGGTCGCCACCACCTCAAAACGGGACGGGTACTCTTGCTCAAAACTGGCTGCAAGCTCCCTTGCCGACCCCTCCACAACAAAATCCAGATCGTAATTGGGTCTTCCAAGAATCAGATCCCGAACCAGCCCGCCTACGGCATATGCCACCATGCCCTTGCGACCGGCAACCTCTCCTATCGTCTGGCTGAGCCACTTTGTCGCCGGCTCCAGATTCTCAAATTTAGTTTTGATTGCCTCGATACGCTGACGCTTCTTCTGTTCCGGCACCAGAACATCGACTTCGATGGTATCTTCCAGGCGACTCTCCAACTTAGTCCTGGAGTAAGCACCATATAAAGTATCAAGCACATTCTGTCTCGACACCAGCCCAACCAATAAACCATCCTCATCAAGCACGGGTAAACGGCCGATGTCTTCGGTGACCATCAAATGCTGAATCTCCACCAGAGGAGTATCTTTGCTCACGGTGAAGACAGGCTTACTCATGAAGCCTCTCACCGGCGCGTGGCCGAGCTTATGATGCATAGCCTGGTCAATATCCCTTCGGGACACAACCCCAACAACCTCATTCTTTTCAGCCACAACAAATCCATCGACCCCATAGCGGGTCATGAGCCGCCGTGCTTCTTCCATCTTCATGGAAGGAAGGATTGTCCTCACCGGTGATGTCATCATCTGGGAGGCAGTGGGCTGCGGCTCAACCCGATGCTTGATCGTCTCTTTAACCTGACTGACAACATCTTCTACATCTTTTCCTTTGATCACAGCAGAGCCCGCTCCCCTGTGGCCGTCTCCGCCGAAAGTCCGGACGATCTCTCTGACGTCGATCGACTTGCTTTCGGAACGCCCTACCAGATGCACTCTGTCCCGCATATGCACGGCACAAAAGGCTGCCTGGGCGCTCAAAACCTCAATCAGTTTACGCGTTAGTGATGCCAATCCGTCCACATAATGTTCGGTGGTTGCTGTCGCCGTAACAACCTTGGCTCCTTCAAAACTATCAATCTCAGAGTTGGCTAACAACAACTCCAATAGCTCAGTCTGCTCGACCGAAAGTTTGGGACGAATGTATGTGTTGACCTGCTCCAGATCAGCCCCTTTCTCCAGAAGAAATGCTACGCACTGAGCGTCTACTTTGCTTGTCCCTTTATGAGTAAGACAACCAGTGTCTTCGTATATACCAAGAGCCAGGACAGTAGCTTCAAAGGGAGTAAGAGAAATATTCTCTTTCATGATCCGCTCAACAACAATTGTGGTAGCGGATCCCACCGGCTTAATAACACTATCCTGGGTGGCATTGACAGCAAGACCCGCTCGATCCATTTCATGGTGATCGAACACAGTGATGGCTGGCCAATTCTCATTCTTGCGCAAATACTTCTGCACATGGGAATCGATTCGCTCAAAATGCTGGCAATCAACCACATAGATTCTTCTAACTTCCGATAGATCAATATATTTGGATTGGGCTATGGGAAGCGTGCTTCTATAAAGCGCCAAAAAATCCCGGACATTTCCTACCAGGGGATAACCGAGAAGCATTCTTGCAGCAGGATAGAGCTTGGTCACACCGAACTGAGCAGCCAGAGCATCAAAATCCATATTATTGTGAGTAATTACAATTTCCATCATCTTTATTCAAATAATATACCGGCAAAAATCTTAGTCTTTTCTTTATGCCGAAACGGGCGAATCCATGTTTATTTCAGGCTTTAGCTGGGTATTTTATTCCTAATAGGTTTTATCGAAAAACAGGTTAACATGAAATGACACCCCTGTATGCACTGGGACAGAGCTACCTCATACTTTTCTTTGGCGGTAGCCTCTTTATCATACTGAATTTTGCGCTGGGTAACTTCGGCGAAGGTCATGATCATGGCGACGTTGATGCAGACGCGGATGTGGATGTGGATGTACACGCCGACGCAGACGTGGATGTCCACGCTGATGCAGACGTGGATGTCCATGCCGATGCGGATGCCGATGTGGACGTCGATGCTGACACCGATGTGGACACCCACCAGGGTGCCGGCGGCTCACAGACGGATAGATTCGGTGCCTTACCTGTAAGTCAGAGGGGTTGGTCTAGGGTTCTGAAATTCATTATCGGTCTCTTTTCACCCACAAACCTATCTCTATATTTCACTGGGTTCGGCTTCGGCGGACACTTTGCGCTTAAATTCTTTCCTTACATAGGATGGCTATCACTGATTCCGGCAGCTTTCCTGGGTTGGTTCTTCACCAAACTGTTTAAGACAACCATTCTTTTGATGATGCGCTACTTAACCAGCAGTTCGCATCTGGACAGCAACAATGTTGTTGGACAGGTGGGAGAGGTGGAAGCGACAATTCCCAAAGGCCACACCGGCATGATCACTTACGTGGTCGGAAACAAACTCTACAACTCCGCAGCCATAACAAGCTCGCCGGAGCAATCCATAGAGCGTGGCTCCAAGGTTCTAATTGTGGACACCAAAGAACACATGGTTGTCGTGGAACCCTACAAAGAGCACAGCCTGGAAGAATCCTTCACCTCCTGAGAAAGGACAGCTAATCGGATCTCCCGACAATGATAATGTCCGCGGTTCTGCTTGTGGGCCTGTTTGTCATGAATACATTTCTGGCAATGTCCCACAAGCGACGCTGACCTTCGGAATCTCTCATCGTATCTGGTGGCAGTCCAACACCGATAACCAAAACCGCTACGGCGGGTAGAGGCAGCTTGAATGCCATCACTACTGAGACAACCTTTACTAACTTGTACCAACTTGCCAAGGCAAGACACTGATACCATATTCGATGACTATAATATGAACCAGATCTTCCTGGAGCCAAATCCACAGACAACTCCCAGGCGACTCGCTCTAAGAAATCAAACAGCGCAGAAAAGAGATACTGGATTTAGTGCATTTTTTCTTATTAAAGGTCGCCAGATTATCGGTCCTTTTAAGAAAACAGACTTCCCGGAAAACGGCCGGTCAAGGGCTATTGCGGGCTGTCAAGATAATAAAGGAAAATGGTGGAATCCCTGAAATATCTACCCATAGACGCTATTATAGATCTTGTGGTCGACAACAATTAATTGATTTATTTAGGTTCGCACTGGGCAAGAGGATAGAAGTGTTAATCCTCAAAATAGCTCAGTAAAGGAGTATATGCATGGACCCCATGTCTATGGTAATGGCCGCAATAGTGGTTATAGGTTTCTTCGTGATCGTGAGCATTTTGACGACTCTCTATCAGAAATGCGGACCGAACGAGGCGATGGTCATATCAGGTGGTGGCAAAGAGCCTACCATCATCGTTGGTGGAGGCACCGTGGTGCTTCCGATGATCCAGCAAAAAGATATCCTTAGTCTTGAGGTCATGCCGATTGAAGTACGTTCAAACGCGCCGATGATCACGAGTAATGGAGTCCCTATCTACGTCCAGGGTGTAGCTCAGATTAAAGTAAAAGGAGACACCGTCTCCATTCAAACTGCTTCTGAGCAGTTCCTCGGCAAAGATGAAGATGAGATTAGAATGGTTGCCCACGAGACCCTCATGGGTCACTTGAGAGCGATCATGGGACAGATGACGGTTGAAGAGCTTATCGGCAACTTCGACTCATTTGCCCAGCGAGTAGCCGACGTGTCCGTAAAGGATCTCGCCAAGATGGGTCTGACAGTAGTTTCATTCACTATCAAAGAGATCAGCGATGATGTCGGTTATCTGGAAGCTCTCGGTAAAAAGCATACCGCTGAAGCAAAAAGATCTGCGGCTATTGGTGAAGCTAACGCTACCAGGGATACACAAATCGCCCAGGCTGCCGCCACCAGAGATTCTCAGATCGCCCAAGCTAATGCCGCCGAGGAAGGCGCTAAAGCCAAACTTCTTGCTGACACAAGGGTTGCCGAAGCGTCCAAAGAATTCCAGGTGAAGCAGGCCATATATCAATCCGAAGTAGCCGAACAAAAAGCGCAATCGGATATGATGTATGACATCAGGAAGGCAAAATCCCAGCAGCAACTTATCTCCGAGCAACAGCAAATCAAAATTGTTGAAGCACAAAAAGAAGTAGAGTTGCAGCAGGTAGAAGTCCAGAAGAGGCAAGTATCTCTGGAAGCTGACATCACCAAACCGGCAGAAGCCGAGCAGACTCGAGTAAGGCTGCTGGCCCAAGCCGAGCAGGATAAAAGAAGAATCCTCGCCGAAGGCGACGCCCAGGCGACAGAAGCCAAGGCAAGAGGTGATGCCAATTCCACCAAGTTACGCGCTGAAGCTGAAGCCGACGCAGCCCGACAATTGGGTCTTGCCCAGGCAGAAGCGGACAGAGCCAAGGGTCTTGCCCAGGCGACTATCATCGCCGCCAGAGGTCAGGCAGAAGCCGAAGCGATGGCCAAGAAAGCGGAAGCATACAAACAGTATAATGACGCAGCTATGGCCAGCATGGTAATTGAGAAATTGCCGGAGCTTGTGAGCGCAGCCGCTCAACCGTTATCCAAGATTGGAAATGTAACCCTACTTTCCACCGGCGGAGAAACCAGCGGAATGGGCAAACTAACCTCGGATGTCATCAACGTGGCAGCTCAAGGAATGACAATGGTAAAAGGTCTTACCGGTATCGACCTGGTCGAAACCATGCAGAAAGGCCAAACGGTAAACGCTAACGCAAAACCGTCCCAGCCTCCAGCAACAGTACAGGCCCCACCACGTCCACCTCAAAGAGGATGATGAAGAGTAAAAAACGAATCATCGTGATAGGTGCAAGCGGAGTCGGAAAGACCACATTAGTGGAGTCTCTGACTCCGCTCCTCTCTTTAAAAATCATCCCGGAGATAGCCCGCGCTCTCTGCCAGGAGATGGGCTATCAAAGAATCGGAGAGATTCCCGATCAAGAAGGATTCAAAAGGAAAGTTCTAGACGCCCAGATAGAGACCGAAGAGAAGCTCGACGCTTTTATCTCAGATCGCTCAACCATAGACTGCTGGGTTCTCTGGCAACGCTGGAATATTTGCCAGGCCATGACCTATGACAGCGAAGCTTACTACGCCAAAGCCCGAAAACAAGCGGAAAAATACAGCAGCATAATTTACATTCCACCAATGTTTCCTCCCCCGGAGGACGATTTTCGCTGGACTGATTTAGACTATCAAAAACAGATTGACCGCCTCATCAAAATGACCCTCTACGAATGGGAGCTTCTAGACAGGGTCTATACGGTGAAATCCGACCAACCGGCGGATCGAATCAAGGAGACTGAACACTGGCTGCAATCAAATTCGCCGCATCTCTAAATAAGCGTCAATATTTGGTCGCCCTGGCACTGTCTATTCTTGCTTGCCTTGGAACAACCGCCTGCAATACAAATTCGGAGACGAAAGCGGCACATCCCATTGCCACAGCAAAGAGAGACGAGGAGCCCTCTCCAGCAAAGAAATCGGTGGACAGGCTGGTCTCCTTTGCTCCATCCAATACGGAGCTTATTTACGCCGTGGGCGGAGAAGACAAACTGGTCGCAAACAGCACCTATTGCAACTATCCGGAAGAAGCGAAAAACAAGACAAGGGCAGGCACTTTCATTAGCGCCAAGTACGAAATGCTAACCAAGCTGAAACCCGACCTTGTTCTTCTGGTATCGGGTCAGGAAGGGCTGGCTTCCCAGATTGACAAACATGGCTTCAAAACGCGGACACTTCCCAACAACAAAATATTGGATATAGCCGACAACCTCGAAATTCTAGGCGAACTATGCGGAGCGAAAGAGCGAGCCCATCTTCTATCAACCCAGTTCAGAGAATCAATAGTACAGCTGGAGAACATATTGAAGAACAGCAAACATCCCAATGTGTTGTTTTGCGTTTGGACTCACCCGGCTGTCAGCGTAGGCGGGGAGAGCTTCCTTCACGATGTTATCACTATATGCGGTGCCAAAAACGCAACGGATTCATTTTCAGCAAGCTATCCTAAGCTGACCGATGAAAAAGTGATCACCCTGAAACCGGAGATTCTCATCCTTCCAAATGAAGCTCGCCAAGAGAAGATAATCAGTCGCCCTCCCTGGAGTAGCTTAAACGCCGTTAAGTCAAAAAAATTCTATTATCTGCCTCCGGCCGAAGAAGATCAGCTATCCAGGCCTACACTCCGAATTTTGACCGGTTTGCACTGGCTGTCAACCAGACTGCACCCTGAAAAGAGGGAGGATCTGGACGCCTGGCTAAAATCAAATAAACATTTGATCTTAATTAGAGATAAGCATATAGAGGGATGAAAGATCAGCCTCAGGGCTGACCACAACGCCAAAAGGCAAGAGCTACAATTTGTTTAGCAGATTTTGAGGATTGCGGTTCTAGTATTTTCAAGCCGATATAATCTCTAAAGCATTTTTGCTGGCATTGATACAATGCTTCTGCTTGGTACCCTTAACTGGTCGGATTCTCCATGAGTCACCTTGTTGTATGTGGTCTTAACTACCACTCAACTCCCATAGCTATAAGAGAAAGATTTGTCATCCCCGAATCTTGCATAGCCCATGCCCTGGAAGGGCTTACCAGATTTCCCAATCTCCAAGAAGCTGCCATCTTGTCAACATGTAACCGTACCGAAGTATATGCGGTGGTTACCGATATCAAAGCCGGCATTAGAGAAATAGAGAGCTTTTTCAAATCCGCCCAATCTATAGAAGACCACAGCGCCCTGAGTCCCAATTTCCGTCTCATGCGGGAAGATGTGGCCCTCCATCTAATGCGAGTCGCTTCCGGT
>JAUIJG010000576.1 GCA_030431355.1 bacterium | reverse complement strand
GGGGAAAAGAACTAGAAAGACGCGATCGTCTGTCCAAAACCAGGGCGATAACAAATGATGGACAGTTTCACCGCTACAGATTTCCTGTACGCTCCACAGCCTGGTGCACCAACGGCATTATCCAGCAGCTCTCCTTCGGATTTCCCAAAAGCGCCACAGTAAAAATAAAAGAGATCGGTACTGAGGATAGACCCGACCTGATTGCTCAACTAAAATTTGATAACGACGAAGGAAAGAGAAAAGTCGATTCTTTTGTCTCCGGATATTTCAACTATCCATCAGACCAGGCACTGGGTCTTGCCCTCTGCTTGAATGAGGAGAAAGAGCTTAAATTCGATTATGACGTATCCAGGGTCGAGAACGCAGCTAAAGCAGTCTGTGAGATCAGTCGCCCGGACCGTTTCTTTGAATTTCCCAATAGTTATAAACCAGGCGCAGATCATTTAAAGATGCTCAATCTAAAGAGCACAGCCGGCACCATCAAGGTGAAAACTTCCGACCTCAAAGAACCAGGAGTATATTCTTTCCGCGTACTAGCCATAGATACGAACGGCAAGACTGTCGGATTCGCCAGTGATACCATTAATTGCCTGATCAATCGAAATATTAAAGGTGATACCAGATGAGGTACAAGAACTTTGACATATAGAAACGTTGATTTTGACCTATCCAGACTTATCTTTGCCTGGCGTGACGATGCCATCGACAATATCTACTACCTTGACCTGGAAACAGGAGAGGTGCAGCTGGTGAATCGTACCCTCGACGACGTAAAAGACTTGACGGACGAAATTGAGCTTGAAAGAAATCGTTTTCTTTATCTTCCCAAGCCCGAAAGAGATCAGCTCAAGAACGACTTGAGGGACTTCATGGAGACCATAGACGACAAAGACTTTTTGCGTGTATTGGAGATGGCTTTTGAAAGTCCTCATGTATACTCCTCTTTCTTGAAGATACTTGACAAGAAAGAGAAGGAGAAAGAACGTCTTCAAGAGTTCCTGACAAGCCGGTCTAGAATGAGGGTAATCCAGTGGCTGGAAGCAAATTGTATTAACACTGATTCGTTGAAGACCACAGACGAATGACAGGTGCCTCGATTTCAGAAGCCTAACTAAAGCTAATAATGAGATGGGCTAATTTCCGGAAACAGATCGTCTACCAGGAAGAAAGACAACACTGTCCCCGGAAAGGAAACCATTATGTCTATCACAATCACCACCCTATTAATCGCAGAGGTGTGCCTGCTTTATCTTGTAACCGATAGAGTGGTAGGGAGAAAAAAAGTGCTAGTCCGTCAAAGATGCCAGAAAAGAGATCATCTACTGGGATCCTTACCAGCTTTCGCGCGCTGGCCCCACGGCACAAAAGATTGCAAACAAGTGAGAAAGATCCGTCGATAAATTTAACAGAAGAAATCATTTCAAAATAATACTCATAGAAGCTGGTATTTAACGGTCAGTTCGGGTAAAAATCAAATAGGCTAAGAACTTAGTAGACAGGTAGCTAATTACAACCGGTCCAGCTACCTTTGAACCCGGACAGAAATGAACAACTCCGAGAAAAGCTGGCAAGACCATAAAGAAGCGGCAGAACATGCCATGGGACAGGGTCGGCTTGATCTTGCCGAGACCCAATGGTTGATAGCGCTGCGACTGGCTGAAGACTTTCCCAAAGAAGACAAGCGTTATGCCTTCACCCTGGAAAAGCTGGCAGAGTTTTATTTCCAAAGGGGCAAACTGGACAAAGCACACCTGTATTGCGCACAGGTTCTGGAGGTTTACTCTGAGATCCTCGGACCGAAACACCTGGATGTCGCTTGCATAGCTGGCAATCTGGCCATGATCTGCCATGCCCGAAAAAACTTCCGGGAAGCAGAGAAACAGTACCTGCGAGCCCTGGAGATCAAAAATGAGCTGATGGGTCCCGATCACCCGGAAGTAACCAAACTTAGAAGCCATTATGCTGATCTTTTGAGGCTGACCGACCGGGAAGATGAAGCAGAAAAGCTGAAAACCGGAGCCACCCTGGTAACAGCAACGGGCTGGAAAAAATCCACCGGTAGTTTTGACGCCTATAGTTTCAACAAGAAAAGAGATCCACGCTCGTTAACCGCAGATATTCCGGAGCCCTCGGAAGCGGTGAGAAAAGTACTGACTTCGCTTGATGGCTCAAGTCCTCCACCGATAAATATAAAACCGATAAAACGAAATCGTGGACAGCAAGGTCAGGAAGCACCGCCAACTCCGGCAGTTACTCCTGAACCGGCCCCTGTGTCCATGGCGCCGGAACCTGAGTCAGAAGCGAAAGAGAACTCCAAGAAGTCGGTAAAAGAGACCATTCTGGAATCCAGAAATATCTTAGCGGAGCCTGCTTCGCCGGCTGATACTTCCGAAGAGAAGGCGACAATCCAGCCGGATGCCAAATCTAACGAGATAGCCGAAGA
>JAUIJG010000116.1 GCA_030431355.1 bacterium | reverse complement strand
CGCTAGGCGTGAGTTTAGCTACCTGACCAAAAGGCTTATAGAATGTAGCTTTCAACTCGGCTTCTTCCAGGGCTCTCAGTTGTTTGGGATCAGAGACAAAGGTTTTAACTTTGGCCCGGTCGATGGAGAGACCGCCAGGTCGATTGGTGCTCTTGAATCCGGAGTTTGCCTCAAGTGCTCCTTGCAGGACCGCTTCGTAACGGCGTTTTTCAATTCCGCCCGAGAAACAGCAATCGATGATCGAGGTAAAAACACCCTGGGGAAGATCACGGGTTCTGTTAACCAGCTCTTCATCGTCAAGTAAGTCGTCATAAAGGTTCCGGTACTCTTGCATGACGTTGCCATTGGGTCTGGTGGCACCATGCCCGGAATAGAAGAATACCAATCTGTCCTGGGGACCGGCTTCTTCAACCAACCAATCCAATCCTGAGACAACATTGGTGAGGGTAGCTTCTTTATCCTTCAATAATTTGATTTCGGTAAACCCGAGATTATGGTTGAGAAAGTCCTTGAAAGATTCGGCATCCTTGACACAGCTTGATAGGTCATTCCAGGTGCCCTGGTAGTCATCGATACCGACGACCAGTGCGCGACGTTTTGACATAGAGAATGGTGCTCCTTCATTATGTTGGTTGGAAGACTCGTTCTTCTTAGAATTAGAGTCCTGGGATTGCGGTCCTTTTTTTTGAGGCATAAAAACTCCTCCTCCCCGGCATAAAACCGGGCAGAATCGACTTATTTGGGATTTGCTATTTGTGACCCCGTTGACTATGAACTCTAACTCATAGAACTCGACGGCCGGTTAACAAGGGGAAGCCTGCTAAGGGGCAAGATAAATCCGATATCACAATCCAGAGAACCCATGCGACAGTTGCAAACAGGAAATATGTACAAATTATAAAGACTTCAAAACCCAGACTGTAACTGCATTAAAGGCGATCACCTTCGATTTCAGACCATCTACAAGAGGGCAAATTTCTATCCGGTTATCTAGAGCGGCATAGCAAATTTTGCCGCACCAGCTGTTGGCAACCCCCATAAAACAGACCAAGCCAAGGGACACAAGTCAAGAGAGCTTCAAATCAAAATTCTCTAGATAGAAAGGATAGAAAAATCCGGACTCCATAGACTGTTCTTAACCGGAACACCACCATAATCAAAGAGTGTTTTGCAAACTGCTGTTTCACGGAAGGTTCAGTTCATACCATGTTCCTATTTTATTTGGTCCTGACCAGTCTAATCAGCTATTCTGTCACTGACATTTTTGCCTCAAATATAGAGAGAAGAAAACGAGCGCGAAAAGAAGCCCGGGCATAGAAGCAAAAAGATCTACCAACCGACATGAAAAGCTGTTCGAAAAATCCAATTACTTACCTCCTCATCTCTTTATTTATTTCGGCATCTCCAACTGCCGAAATGGAAGCCCGGGTAGTTGCCGAAAGTAAGGCACCGGAAATTCATGTTTCTGAATCTTTGAAAAGTCGCTCCAATGAACTCCTGAAGACTTATATAAAAGCCAGAAAACGAATAGAAACATTCGCCTCGCACCACGGCTGGCAGAAAAATACCGAACAATCTTTTGTGGACAAGGTAGAAGTTTATGATACTAAAGACGGTTTCGACAAACGCCTGAGGGAGCTCTGCCCTGAGTTGGAAGGGAAGAAAATACCCAGAACTTTCGTTGCCGGGATAGAAAAACGAATTTGCTTTTCCGTCAGCCCCGGCGTATATGAAGAAGTCTACCCACAAGGCAAGGGTAAGAATGCTTTCGAGAAACTGTTAGCCCACGAACTTGGTCATAGACTCCATGTGCGCATACTGAACGGAGAAGAGGACAGAATGGGACCAATCTGGTTCTTTGAAGGTTTCGCCACCTATGCCAGTCAGCAGTTTCCCGATAACAAGCCTAACTTGAGCAAAGAAGAGATCCAGAAAATTCTAGAAGAGAAAGAGCGCGGTTCTTACATAAATTACAATAAAGTCTTAAAACACTTTCTAAAGCGCCATGACTTGAAGGAGCTTGTGGAGAAAGCAGGGCAAAAAGACTTTTCTGTCTGGCTTTTTAAATCCGACGGCATCAAAAATTGAAAATACGCTATTAACACTCCAGGAAGACGGTTCGGCAAAGTTGCTGCCTTATAAATCCCGGACCGCGAATCAGGAGGTTTATCAATGGCTATTTTAATGTTTATTATGTACTGTATTATGGCTTCAGTCTGTGCCGGAATAGCGGCATATCTGGTACCAGGTAGAGTACCGGGAGGTTTCTTAACTTCCGTGGTATTCGGTATCCTTGGCGCCTGGGTAGGCGGAAGCATGATCGGTCAAGTGGGACCGAGTCTCTTCGGTATCTCTATTCTTCCAGCAATCTTGGGGTCAGCGGTGCTTGTATTCATAGTCTCGCTGTTTGCCAGAAGAACTGCATAGAAAAAAGACGAATCAAATTCAAAAGGCTGTCATTCGGCAGCCTTTCTTGCTGAAATTTAAAAGGAGAAATTATTTTGATTACAAGTGAAAAACCATGCACCCATGCTCTGAGAATTCTATTGGAAGATCATGAGCTGTTTAGAGAGAATTTCAAAAATTTCGAGAATACATCCGGTCAAAAGAAGCGAAAGATTTTCGAAGACACCCTGGAAAGATTGGTTATTCATGCCACTCTGGAAGAAGAGTTAATCTACCCGCTCATAGAAGACAAAGCGCCGGATATGGTGAAAGAAGGTATTGAAGAGCACCACGCCGCTAATTTATTGATCGAAGAGCTAAAAAATATGACCATGGAAGACAAGCGTTGCGAGACAAAGTTCCATGTTCTCTCCGAAATGATTGAGCATCATCTAGATGAAGAAGAGGAAGATACTTTTGAGGCATTCGAAAAATTGGAGATCGACTTCGAAGAGCTTGGTATCAAAATGGACAAAAGAAAAAGAGAGCTGATGAAAGAGATTTCCGGTATCAAGGAAATGGAAGTTCACCGAGCTGAGAGCTAGTCAAAACTGAAATTCTCCGGTACCGAAGTACCGGAGAATTCCCCCCTATTGTTTGTTCTGCTTGGAAAAAAATCTTTCTATCTGGTTAGATTTTCAGATTTCCTACCCCTTCTTGCGGCTATGTATTTCAGAAGGAGTAGGTTTATCTGAAGGCAGTATCGGTTTTCCCTGACGGGGGCGCGGCTTTTCCGGTCTGGTATCAGTTGGTGGCTTTTCACCAGACTCCGGTTTTCCATTCGCCGACCGTTCCGGTTTTAGAGGCTGGACAGGCTTCTCTCCGGTTCCGGGCTTCTCGATCTTGCCGGGTTTATCAAACTCTCCGTTGGATCTGGCTCTTCTTTCAGCAAGATGTTTTAGTTTCGCGAGCTTCTTATGTATTTGCTCAGTAACCTCGCCCGAGTCTCTTTCAGCGGGCTCAAGATAACACTTGTCTGCAACTTTCTCCGGAGTCTTGGCCAATTTTTCATTCAGACCATCGTTCTCGGATCGTTCATTGAGATGCCTTGTATCTTTGGTATCTTTGGTTTCATTGATATCTTTAAAAGGATCGGTCAATTCCAGTGTGCCGCCTGGTTCATGCTTGTCAGAATTTTTCCAGGCGCTGCTATGTGCTTTCATATCGTCCGAAGACCATATTTCAGCCCCTAAATGTTCTTTTGTTGGTGCTACATCTTTGATGCTTTCGGCTTCAACTTTTCCTTCATATGGCATGACTCTTCCTCTCAAGTAACTTCTAGTTTCGAATTCTTTTCAAAATCTATTCAACTGGATTCGTAATGTTCTCGAACCGATTTCGTACAAACCAATTTAGGACTTACCTGTAATCGATTGGTGACTGATTTGTGTTCGATTTGTGACTGGAAAAATTCTATGGGGAAATTGAAAGCAAGAAACGTCCCCCTCTCTCCCGGGGGACCTCGGCCCATAGCCTGAATCCATGGGCTTCTGCCACGGCTCTGGCGATGGAGAGCCCCAGACCGGAACCCAGGGCTTTTTTGGCGCTACCCGGTACCTGAAAGAATCTATCGAAAATATGCTCAAGGCTATCAGCTTCCAGCCCAGGTCCGTCATCCTCCACCAGGACAACCACTTCCTGGTCCCTGGACTCTAACGCCATGGTCACCATTCCCCCCCGGGGGGTAAACTTGAGAGCATTGGCAAGCAGGTTTGAGAACAAACGCTCCAGTTTTTCCCTGTCGGCTTTTACAACGATGTCTTCTCCCTGGATATCTACCTCGACACCTTCCTCTTCACTGATACCGAGATGAAGGTCACGGCATGCCTCCAGGCAGCTCTTCAAGCTGACATCGGAGATATCCAACTCTACTTTTCCGGCTCTGAACTTTTCTATGTCGAGCAGGTCATTGACCAGTGCAGTCATCCTTTTTACGTTCCGGGTTCCTGAATCGACAAATTTCATCCCCTTAGCGCTCAGCTCTCCGAGGCTGCCTTCGGCAATAAATTCAAATATATTCCCCAGGGTGTTGAGCGGCGTCCGCAGGTCGTGGGTCACCATTGCCACCACCTCTTGCCTGAGACGCTCGGCTTCCTGACGCTCTGTTATGTCGTGCACCACAAGAAAGAATGAGTCATCATCCCGGGAATACCGGGAAGAGATGAGGACGTCAACCCTGTTACCCATCCTGTCCAGAAGTTGTGTCTCCAGAGCTGTCTCATCCGCTCCATCTTTGATGGCATCAAGATAATTCAAACAACTTGCCAGACTGGCAGGACAGACAATATCGGAAAAATTGGAGAGCAGCAATTCGTCAGGTTTGTAGCCGAGAAGTTCTTCGCAATATGGATTGACGGCACTGAGTTTGCCCGAAGAATTAATAGAACAGATAAGATCCCTGGCATTATCAATTAATGATCGCTCCTTGCGGCGCGCCGCCTTTAGATCCGCTGCCATCTCATGGAAAACTTGATCCAGACGAGATAGTTCATCGCCACCGGGCAATGGCGGAGGTAAGGGCTTATCGGCTGCAAGCCGGTAAGTGTTATCGTTCAGGCGCCTTATCTTGTTGCCTATCTCCTGGGTCAGGTAGAAGGCGGCAAATAAAGTGAGAAGAAGATTGACACCACCGGCGAGGACCATGGCATTCTGAATCTTCTGGCGCAAATCCGCTTGAACATGGGGACTGGAATCGGCAAATCTTTTCTGTTGTCGGCCAAGGGACATCAACTCTTTGCTGAGCAGATTTTTGGAAGGCTTCCTCAATTGCTTCCAGAGCTTCTTTCTCTGGTCATGTTCTCCTATCTCGGAACGGCGAAAAGATCTATCCAACTGCATCAGTAGATTCATAGTCTGGTAGCCGGCGGTCTCCGCCCTGACCACCACCGCGTAAAGTTCCGGGTCTGAGGAGGTAAGTCTCTTCAGCTCCCCATAGTGATCCTTCAGCTTTGATTTCAAATTTTGCAAAACTCCGGATTCTGGCATCTGAAAGTCCGCTTCTTCATTGCCGTGCATGGCCAGAGCATAGAAAACATCATTAGACAGCTGATTGACAGCGTCAGATATTTTCTTCGCCTGATTTGCCTTTCTAAGTTCAGATTCCGCCTCACTCTCCAGGGATGCCAGCCAGACAAGAGAGCCCAGCTGCAAAACCAGAGGCAGCAAAACCAGGATAAGGACCTGGGCGGTAAGGGGCAGTCTCATTCAGGAAAGGTCTCCTTGGAGCTAGGCAAATCAGTGCCGGGACGTTATATTCTTGTCTGGGAACCGAACTTTTTGCAAGTACCGCGCCCGGTTGCCAAGCCCAAAGATGGAGTACCGGCCCATGGCTAAAATTCTCCTGGTGGAAGATGACGAAGATTTCGCCTTGACCCTGGTGAGTGGTCTTGAAAACGAACGCCATACCGTCGAGCACGCCCTGGACGGAAAAGACGCCCTCGCCTTCCTCGACGCGAGCACATACGACATAATCGTCCTGGACTGGCAACTGCCCCAGGTTAGTGGTATCGAAGTGCTCCATGCCTTCCGCAGTCAGGGTGGATCCACTCCTGTTTTGATGCTCACGGGCAAGAATGAAATCAAGGACAAAGAGCAAGGTTTGGACGCCGGGGCCGATGATTATCTCACCAAGCCCTTCGATATCCGAGAGCTGTCTGCCCGCATTCGCGCACTCTTGAGAAGGGGAGGAGCCCAGGTTGGCAATGTTCTCAAAGCACGGGATCTGGAGTTGGATCCGGTAAAACATCGACTGACCAGAGATGGCGTAGAAGTACATCTACTTCCCAGAGATTTCGCCTTACTTGAATTTCTTATGCGCAATCAAGATCAAGTATTTGCCCCGGAAGCTCTGCTGGCAAGAGTCTGGCATGCGGATTCCGAGGCGTCCTCAGAAGGTTTGAGAGCTGCGATCAGAAGAATAAGAAAGAAAGTGGATGGTGACAGAGACCTATCCGATTCAATCATAGAGAACATTTCACGGGTGGGTTACAGGCTAAGACCTTGAATCAGATTCAGGAAAATCTGAACCATATATATGCTGACGCGATAAAGAGCGATTCAAGCATCACCAGACCACCGACCAGGGTAAATTCAAGAAAGCTGAGGGGCATTCCCCGGGAATGAGCCATATCAGCCACCACCACATTGGCTGTGGCGCCTATTAATGAACCATTTCCTCCCAGACAGCTTCCCAGAGCCAGGGCCCACCAGAGACTCTGACTGTTGTGGATTTGAATGTGCTCTTGTACGGTGCGCACCAGAGGGATCATTGTGGCGGTGTAGGGGATATTGTCGATGATGGCGGAAAGCAAACCGGATATCCACAAAATGGCAAGGGGCATCAAATGTGTGTTTTCGGAGGTAATCTCCATGAACTTATGGGCCATCAACTCGATGGTGCCGGACTTTTCCACCGCACCAACTATGATGAACAAACCGATAAAGAAGAAAATGGTAGTCCATTCGACATCGGACCAAATACTCTTTCTGTTCTCGAATATGAGCAATAGAGCCGCACCAGACAATGCTATGGTGCCAGCCTCCAGATTAAGAGAACCATGAAAAACAAATCCGCTAATCACAAAGAAAGTGATAACCAGGGAGACTAGTAAAAGCCTTCTGTCGGTGATCGCTTCGGAAGCGGACATATCATCCAGCTCCTCTGACGACACCTGGGAGCCGTTAAGTTGTTTTCGGTATATGAGGAAAAGTGTCAAAAGAGTAACCGGCAAGATCATAATCACCGGTGGTGCTAGATTGAGGACAAAGTCGTTAAAGCTTAGCCTGGCTGCTGAGCCGATCATTATATTCGGAGGGTCGCCGATAAGAGTGGCGGTGCCACCAATATTGGAGCAAATAGTCTCAGAGATCAGGAAAGGAACCGGGCTCACTTTTAGATGTTGGGCGATTACACAGGTAACACTGCCCAATAGAAGAACGGTGGTTACATTGTCGAATATCGCCGACAAAACAGCCGTCATCAATGAAAAGATAAGCAGCAACTTTATCTTGTCACCCTTCAAAATTTTTGCTACAAAAATTGCCAGGGCATTTAACCCACCGCTATGACCGAGTACGTTTACGATTATCATCATGCCAACAAGAAGAAAGATCACGTTGAAATCGATGGCTGCGATGGCCTGGTCCTGGGAAATATTGTGAGTAACAATAAGCAAACAGGCGCCTATAAGCGCTGTGGCGACCTTGGGAATTCGCTCAGCAACGATGGAAATGTATGCCAGGAGCAGTACCACATTCGGAATTATGAAAGACCAATTGATATGAGGCATATTCGAGAGCAAACTGTCTCCTCAGGTCGGTTCGAAGTATGGACGAAATTTCTATAAAACTTTGGCGCTAGCCTATTTTGAGCGTAACAACTAGATGTGATCAAGTTGTGATCAAAACAACAGTACTAATTCATGGATAGGAACTACATAAGAAAGAGCCCGGCATGAAAATCAATATTATTAGCCTATCTAACCAGTAAGACGGAGCAAGTGCAACCCCTGGCTATATTCTCCGCCTTCCTGGTGAGAAGTCGGGCCAGACGATTGCTGGGTAGAGAATCGGTTAAAACAAGCAACTCTATCGAGGATTCGGCAATAATCTTCTTAACTCTGGAAGCTTCACGGGAGCCACAGTCCAGAGTCTCTATCGATACTTTCACTCCTGACTCTTCACAACTTCTTCGGGCTGCGTGTTGCAGTTTTTCTACAAAATTCTTGGTCGCTTCCGGAGAGCATTCGTTTCCGATAATACTCTGGCAGATAATGAGCCTGAGTTCGGAACACATCTCCCTGGCCAGCACCATCGACTCATTGAGAACACTCCAGGCAGACTTCTGGTCCGTGATACAGGCGGCGATTTGACCGGCAGGCTTTTCGTTGGGATTGCTCATACTAATAAAACTTTCAATACAATGACTCCACTTTCATTCTAAGACAGAAATGTGATCAAGTTGTGATAGGCGCCAGTGACGCTTCCCGAATGCGTACCCAAAAATCGACCGTAGACAATTGTTAAAAGTTTCAAGATCCATACAACTATTCAACTAATCAGCGATATAGTTATTTTGTGAGTACAAGATTGGAGGGGAAGATGGCTAAAGAAGTGGATAAGAAGGAAAGGATCCTTATTATAGGCGGAGTAGCCGGTGGAGCATCCTGCGCGGCCAGATCCAGAAGACTCAACGAAGAAGCCGAGATAATCGTCTTTGAAAAGGGCGCTTTTGTCTCCTTTGCAAACTGTGGACTGCCTTACTATGTGGGCGATGTTATCGAAGAAGAGAAAAACCTTCTGGTGGCGACTCCTGAACTATTTCAAAAGAGATTCAACATTGAAGTAAAGCTAAGACACGAAGTTTTAAGGATCGACAAAACAGCAAAGATTTTAAAAGTAAAAGACCTGAATAGTGGTCAAGAATACGAAGAAGCATACGACAAGCTGGTTATCGCCACCGGCGCCAACGCCATTCGTCCGCCTCTTCCCGGAATAGATAATCAAGGAATTTTTACTGTACGCACCATTCCGGAAAGTCGCCAGATCAAGCAATGGCTTACCGGCGCGTCAGTGAAAAAAGCTTGTGTGGTCGGTGGTGGTTTCATCGGTTTGGAAATCACAGAGAACCTGATCAATAGAGGAATAGAAGTAACCTTAATAGACAAAGGACCACAGTTACTCGCTCCCCTGGATGCGGAGATGACCGCCGAACTGGAGAGCCGTCTGGTAAAACAAGGAGTAAAAATACTTCTTGAAGAAGGTGTACAAGAGTTCAAAAAAAGTTCTGGTGAAAGCGCCCTCATCGTATCCACCGATACAGGAAAGTCAATTGAAGCTGATTTAGTTATTCTCGGAGTCGGAGTAAAACCCAACAGCGCCCTGGCAAAAGAAGCAGGACTGACTGTCGGTCCCACCGGTGGAATTGTGGTCTCTCCTCAGATGCAAACAAGCGATCCTCATATATGGGCCGTCGGCGACGTTACAGAAAATGCTAATTTCGTCACCGGAGAACGGGGAGTGGTAGCGCTGGCCGGTCCGGCCAATCGCCAGGGTCGCATTGCCGCCGACAACATCGCTGGAAAAGGAAGAACTTATAGAGGCACCCAGGGAACCGCTGTTTGCGGAGTTCTAGGATTGACCGCCGCCGCCACCGGTGCCAACGAAAAGACCCTGAAAAGACTCGGTGTGGAATTTGAGAAGGTCTATCTGCATCCGGGTCATCATGTGGGTTACTACCCCAACGCAAAACCGATTCATATGAAAGTCCTCTATGCAAAAGGGGATGGGCGGGTGCTCGGAGCCCAGGCCCTGGGTGAAGAAGGTATCGACAAAAGAATCGACGTAATCGCCATGACCATCCAACTGGGAGGCACCATCTATGATCTTGAGGAGGCGGAGCTTTGCTATGCGCCCCAGTACGGAGCGGCCAAAGACCCTATAAACGTCGCCGGCATGATAGCAGCCAATGAAAGAAGGGGAGACGCTCCCCTCCATCACTGGACGGATTTGGAAGATAAAAGCACCGGCGGTAGTTCTTACTTCATTCTCGATGTGAGAAATCCCTCCGAATACGATCCCGACCATGTGGAAGGGGCTTACAACATTCCACTCCATGACCTCAGGGAGAGACTGGAAGAGCTACCCCGGGACAAAAAGATACTTGTCTACTGCAGGGTCGGTCAAAGGGGATACTATGCAGTAAGGGTATTGAGAATTAATGGATTCGACGCCTACAACCTCTCCGGTGGAATAATCACCAGGAAGGACGTGGTCTTTTCAAGAAGATTGTCGACTCCGGTAGCAAGCAAAAGCTAAGCAAACCCAATAGGGTTATAATGTCCTGCATCGAATATTTTAAGGCAGGACTGCAGAATGCGGAATAACTCGGCTCTGACAGCGGGAACCAGACTCTTTTTGGCGCTCGCAAGCATTTTATTAACGGTTGTATTCGTCCAGATCTACTTCAGCCATTCAGATAGTGCTACTGCCACCGCCGAAGTTTCCGACGACAAGAAAAAGGCGGAGAAGCAACTTGACTTCTCCCTGACCGAAGCGGATAAAACCGGAGCCGACGAACAGCAAGTCAGTGAGCCCGTCAAGCTAGCCCGGGTTGATATTGAAGATCTGGCCAGGGAAAAGGTCGAAGAGCTAGTCCGTCGCCTTGGCGCCCTGGAGGCACCCAAAAAACAGCCGTTCTTATTACCGGAACAATCCCTTGTCAAGCCGGACTTACCGGGTCAAAGAATAAAAGAGAAATTCCCGCCGGACAACAACAACATTAAAAAACCGGTTGTCGATCTTAAAACAGAACCTCTGCAGGTTACCAGGGTAAGTCATACCGGCGCTGTGGACACATTGAATCAGTTCACCGTGACATTCTCCCAACCCATGGTGCCCGTGGCCGCAGCGGAAAAGGAGAAGGATCCCGGTCGTTTTATAAAAATGTCGCCCCAGCCGGAAGGCAGCTGGCGTTGGCTGGGAACAAACACTATTCTCTTCGAACCTGTCGGGAAAAGATTTCCCCGGGGAACGGTCTATAAGATAACCGTCCCCTCCGGTACTGCCTCGGTGAGCGGCAGCACACTGAAAGAGACAAAAACCTGGTCGGTTGTTACTCCCGCTCCGTCAGTCAAAACTTTCCAACCCCATAACTCAAGCCCCCAGGGAACAAATCCCTTGATGGTGGCAATATTCAATCAAAAAATCGACAGGAAGTCGGTTCTGGATCATCTGACATTGAAAGCCGCAGGATTGGATACACCTGTTAAGGTTGTCGATAAATCAGTGCTGGCAGGCAAGTATGACATCAAAAGCCTGGCAGAAGAAGAATGGCTGGCATTCCGCCCCCAGAGCCCCCTGCCCCGCGACACAAGAGCAACCGTAACCTTTAAGAAAGGCTTCAAATCCCTGGAAGGACCGCTTTTGTCAAGCTCGGATCAACAATTTCAGTTTTCTATCTACGGTCCTCTGGAACTGACCAATTCGCCAAGAGACGGAGTAAGCCCCGATGATTGGAACTCGCGCAATTTCACTTTCAATAACATCCTGGATGTAAATGCCTTTGCACCATCAATGGTGAAGGTAAGTCCGGCGGTGAAAAACATGGTCCCCAGGATAAGCGGTAATAGAATTTATTTTGACCAACCGCTGAAGCCCCTGACCACCTACAAAGTGACTTTCGACAGGGGTTTAAAAGACAGATTCAAACAAACCCTGGGCAAAAACAAGACCGTTACATTCAAAACAGGACACTATCGACCCAGACTGAACTTCGACAAAAGATTCATCACCCTGCCGGCCAGTCACAAAGCTCAATGCCTACTAAGAGTCAAAGGGCTGAATAAAGTCGACTACAGCGTCTATAAGATAGACCCCAAGAGTGATGCCGAGCTGTTTAACGATTACAAGCACTACAGCGAAAATCAATCCTATCGGAGAGACAAAACCTGGCCGGCTTCCATAAAAGACAAAATTGCCGGTCGCAACTCTGTTGTGCTAGAGCCGGACACAAAGGAGCTGTCGATAGATTTAGCACCCTATTCCAAGAACGGAATGGGTCAATACATTATCTTCGCCAGGTCATATAGCAAAGAAGACAAACGTGAGTTTAAAGATTCCACCTGGATCCAGATAACTGATCTGGCCGTGGATGCCTTCCAGAGCAAATCCCTCGTCACTCTGGTAACTACCCTGGAAGAAGGGAAACCAGTAAAAGGAGTGAGAGCCAATATTCTGCCCAGAGAGCGTCAGGGCACCACCGATGAAACCGGTCTGACCAAACTTCCCCTCACTGGTTCATGGGAAGATTCGCAGCTTCTGGTTGTGAAAAGAGGTGGTAACAAAACAATCCTTCCCGCGACCTACGGTTGGCGTGGTGGATTCAATTTCAACAAACTATCGGACTCACTAAAATGGTATGGGGTGACAGACCGAAATCTCTACAAACCTGGAGACGAAGTAAAAGTAAAAGGCTGGAGCCGCTCTCTACACTTCACCGATACCGAAAAAATTGAACTGAGCCAGCCACAGTTCCGCAACCTGCTATACCGAATCACCGGCTCCGACGGAAAAGAGATTGGAGAAGGCCGGGTGGACGTGGACCAGACCGGCGGATTCAAACTAAGTTTCAAGATCCCGGAGAAAGTAAATCTCGGCAGAGGCAATATCTCCTTTGGTCTGGTGGAAAACAACAGTGACTATCTAGAAAAGAAAAGAACTGCCATCAATCAAAGAGCTTACTTCCATGCTGCTTATTCCATTCCTTTCTCAATCCAGGAGTTTCGCAAGCCGGAATTTGAGATGAAAGTCTCCTCCTCAAAAGGAACAAGTATGCTCTTTGGAGAGAGCACTGTTCTCACTTCAAAGGCACAATACTTCGCTGGAGGCAGTCTCAAAGGCTCTCCAGTAACCTGGCAGGTTCGAGCCAGCAAAAGCAGCTACTCGCCTCCCGGCTGGAAAGGGTTCACCTTTGGCGAAGGCAACCATCTACCCTATGACTATCTCCGCATTCTTCCCCATCCCAACAGCCTGGGCAAGACGAAGACCTTGAAAGTAGACGCCGATCAAAATGGTGAGACCAGCGTCAAAGTCAAGCTTGACCTTCTACCGGTTCCGGCACCGGTCAATTGTGTTTGCGAAGCCACCATACAGGATGTCAACCGACAGACCTGGACGGATAAGGTTAATGTTCTTGTCCACCCGGCAGACACCTATATCGGTGTTAAAAGCAAACGCTGGTTCTATAGAGTCGATGAGCCAGTTGAACTGAAGATGGTGGCAGTGGATCTTGATGGAAAGACAAAGGCAGGTA
>JAUIJG010000115.1 GCA_030431355.1 bacterium | reverse complement strand
GGTAAAATTGAAATATTGAAGCCACCGTAACCGTAGAGATAGACGGGATTGTTGCCGTCCAACTTCAAGCCTTTCTTGTGGCATATGAAAAGAGGCACTCTGGTTCCATCTTTGCTTTTCACAAAAACCTGGCTGGTTTCGAACTGGTCAGGATCAAACTTAAGTTCCGGTTTGAAAAATACCTCGTCTTTTCCTGTCTCTAAGTTGAATTTGTGCACCACTAATGGTGTGTTAAAGCTGGTATATCCGTAATAGGTCTCTTTATCCAGGCGCTTTCCGCCAAAACCGAAAGCAGTGCCTATTCCGGAGCCTGGCAGTTTAATGTCTCTTTTGAAGGTGCCGTCAAGATTATGTATCGCTACTTTCGTATAGGCGTCTTTCAGATAGCGCAGAATCAGGAGGTTATTGACTATGCTTACTCCGGAAAGAGTATTCTTATTTTCCGGAATAATCTCTTTGAATTCAGGTTTCTCGGGGTCGAAATTAGCCAGATCTATACTGACGATGCGTTTTCTGGGAGCGTTTAGATTAGTGACCAGATAGAAAGTTTTCCCGACATTGTCGATGTAATCATAGTGGGCGTCTGCTTTTGAAAGCAGCTCCACTATGGGATTACTTTCATCGGTGAGATCTTTGTAGAAGATTCGATTTTTCTCTTCCGTCCCTTTCCATACGTGAATGATCAGATACTTTCCATCTTCCGAAACGGATCCGTCAAAACCCCACTCCTTCTGGTCTTTTCTTTGATATACCAGCTTGTCTTCATTCTGTTTGGTGCCAAGCTTATGGAAATAGAGTTTTTGAAAATAGTTTCTCTCTTTCAGTTGTTTGTTTTTATCCGGTTCATCATAACGACTGTAGAAGAATCCACTCCCGTCTTTCTTCCAGGAAGCTCCCGAAAATTTGATCCACTTCAAGTGGTCCTCTTTGTCGATACCACTGGCAATATCTTTGACAAACCATTCTTGCCAGTCCGAACCGGAACGGGAGATTCCATAGGCAAGATTTTTGCCGTCTTCACTCACTGTAAGTCCGCTGAGGGCAACCGTTCCGTCTTCCGATAGTTTGTTTGGATCTAGCAGTACTCTTTCTGCTTTGTCTTTCTCTTTGACGTACAAAACATCCTGATCCTGGATACCGCTGTTTTTAAAGTAGAAGAGCTTGCCGGCTTCCGAAAATGGAATTTGGCACTTTGGATAACTCCAGTTTTCGGTAAGCTCTTCTTTGATAAGGCTTTTTACCGGGATATTCTCAAGAAAGTTTTCGGTGATTTTGTTCTCTGATTCTATCCAGGCTTTGGTGTCTTTCGATTTCAGATTTTCCAGCCATCTATATGGATCATTTACTTTGACACCGTGGTAGTTGTCCACCTGGTCAACAGGTCTGGCATTGGGGTAATTAATCTCTTTCAACTCTTTGCAATAACTCGCGGGGGTGGGGCTGAACAATGGAATCAATATCGAAAGTGATAGCAACAGTCTGAAGCAGTTATTTAATCTCATGGCACCGAATTTAATTGAACTATTTCTACGCATGGAACGTTAAAAGTACTATGCACGGTACATTCTAAAGGATGCTATCTGTTTTTGTATGAGAATTGTTGGCTGTATAGCCCATATAGTCAAGTATTAGGAAATTCTGAGAGTTGTCATATGTGGTTTGTACAGGGTTATAATTATGTTCTGCGGCTGGTTTGCCAGTTGACTTCCCTTCGGTCTACGGCCGGCAAGGTTTTATGAAAAGAGTAAATTTTCAAAGAAAACTCTTTTGTTCAGGACTTTCAGTCTTGTTCTTTTGTCTGGCAACTTCTCTAATGCCTTTAAGTGTTGCTGCTCGAAGCAAGGCTATAGATCCGGCTGTTCTGCAGATGGTGCAAAAGATAGCTTACAATCCGGAATTGATGAATGTCAGTTATCTTCAGTACCTCATCGGATTCCCTGAAAATGGACGAGCCCAGCAAGGTCTAATTAGAAAAGGGTATACCTGGTACGAAGAGCCCAGCAGGTTTGCCGCCTACACCCTTGAACAGCAAGGACCGAGCCCCGGGGTAGTGACCCGCTCCATGTTCAGCATTAATGTGCCCAACTCCGAAATTCGGATGAAAGATGTGGAAGGGCAATTCGGTCCGATGCATAAGACTGTCTATGATCAGCAATCTCATCCCAACCAGATTTATTCAATCTCTCCGACCACATCCCTGATTTTCGTTCAACCCAGGAATAGCTTCAGGGTTAGCAGCATTAAGATAGCTTATGCCGGTCCTCCTCTGGGTCCACCATCCCAGGAAGACATGGAGCTTGCCTACAATTATCGAAGAACCCAGGCAATTGGAGCAGGTCAGAACGGCGACTGGCACAAAGCGATTCCATGGTTGCGGGCTGATGTGGCTAAAGAGCCGAATAATCCTGATGCCCACATAAAGCTGGCTTTCGCTTACCGCCGGCATATGATGTTGAATGAGTCTATAAAGGAATATATAGAAGTACTGAAGTTGAGTGGAGATAGACCTGAGCTAAGCAGTGCCGCCATCGCGGCCCTCACCGAAATGAGGGTCTGGCCGCTTCAACCTGCAGGTACTCAGTCGGCTCCTGGAGGCGGTACTTTTATAGCCGGCTCCAACGACAATCTTGGTCTTTAGACATAAATCCCAGATTTAATTTTATAGGTCCTGGTGGGCTGTCTGGCAGGCAGGGCTGAAATGTATGCCGTACAAGGGGTCTCGGGCTATGGGTTAGAAGATTAAATCCGCTTGACATTGCCCCCTGGTGTGGTCTAATTGATGTCGTAGTAGTGTATATACGTCTATGAATTACTACATTTACTAACCCCGGGAGTTCCAATGTCTGCTAAAGCATCCGACGCACCAGTTGTAAGCAATGACCGTACATCCGAGTCTACTAACTTTGATATGCCCGATCCCGTTGGGCTGCAAGGTGCTCGTGATGATGCTTTTGGTGTTGGAGCTATGGGTTTAGCGAGCCTTGATGGCAATCAAGCTAATTCTTTGGAGTCCAATGCTGCTAGTGACGGTATCGGCACTCAGATGTTGGACGACGTTCAGTCTACGGTTCTGGATGCTGGTGACAATGTTGCCGCCACCGGGTCTAAGATTTTGGATTCAGGAGCCAGGCACATTACCGAGGTTCCCAACGACCTTGCTTCCATGAACAAGGACTATGGAATTGAGAAAGGTGACGCTGCCGAAGGTCAGAAAGAAGCTGCCGACAAGAACCAGCTTGATCTTAGAGAAGGAGTGGCTCTGTTTGCTCTCGATGCTGCCAGCAAAGGACCCTCGGATGCCGCTAAAGCGAAAGTTGATGCAGCTTTTGAAAACGCTATCAATGGTGGAGAAGGTCTCAACTACAATCAAAAACTCTATGAAGGCAATCCTGCTTCGAATAACCCACACTATGTATTTGACGAAAATAGCTGGGGCGTCCAGAAGAACACAGCCTAGTAGTTGATAGACATCTAGCTTTTTTATTCAATGATGATTCGCGATCCTTCCGGTTGAAGGACGTTTTAACAAGCTTATCTATCAATCTGAGATAGCTTTGTGGGACACTATTGTTTTTGATCCGGTTGGATTCGAGGCGAATTCCAAGTGGAGCCGGCTTAGTTTTTATAAGGCTGTCGATAATGTCCAAGTCTAGTCAACTCTCATTCGGAACGAATGCTTGTGTCCTTGTTCATGGTGGTGCCGGTGCCATTAACAGAAAGAGAATGTCTCCGGCCAGGGAGAAGCAGTGTGAGGAGAAGCTCCGCCAGGCTGTGGAGGCCGGAGCTAAGATCGTTGGGGCTGGTGGTCATGCGGTGGATGCCGTTATCGCCGCTGTTAAAGTTCTTGAGGATTCCAGTCTGTTCAACGCCGGCAAAGGATCTTGTCTGACCCGCAAGGGAAACGTGGAAATGGATGCGTCGATTATGGACGGTTCCAATCTCGATGCCGGAGCTGTGACTGGCATAACCTGCATAAAGAATCCAGTGGAAGCGGCACGGGCTGTTATGGAATTGAGCCCTCATCTATTGCTGATGGGCTCAGGAGCGAATAGATTTTGTCGCAATGTGGCGGACAAAGCCGGATTGAAAGTTGTGGATCAGGATTACTTTATTACTGCCAGAAGCAAAAAGGGATTGGAGCGTTTTCTTGAGAAGGAGAAACTGGCTAAACAAGCAGGTTTGACCATATCTGGCTTGACCACTGGTGCTTCCCAGACGGAAGGTGCCCATCCGGAATTTTGTGACATAGAGTTGAACTTTCCTTACGAGGGAAAATATGGAACAGTAGGGGCTGTGGCCCTGGATAAGGAAGGCAATCTGGCCGCTGCTACCTCTACCGGTGGTATCACCGGAAAGGTCTCCGGACGGGTGGGTGATTCTCCTATAATTGGCGCAGGCACCTACGCGAAAAATGATACTTGCGCAGTCTCTTGCACCGGTCATGGAGAGCATTTTATACGTGCGGTAGTAGGGCATGAAATTAGCTCCATGATTGAGTATGCGGCTTTCGATGTACGCACTGCCGCGGAGAAAGTAGTATTTGAAAACCTTGCCAAAACTGATGGCAGTGGTGGTGTCATTGCCCTGGACAAAGAAGGGAATTATTCAATGCCTTTTAACACCGCTGGAATGTTTCGAGCCGTGGCGCTAAGAAATGGAAAGACATTAGTGGGAATGTTTTAGACTGGCATCCGAAGAGGTTTTAGGGATTGGAGTGAAGCCAATAAAATGCTGTTTTGTTGTTGTTGAACAACTATACCGCATAATAAAATATGAGCAAAATGGTATTGAGGGAGAGCTCAATACCAAAATCGTCTCAATTAGCTATAGGCGGGCGTTTCGCCGGTCAGGCGAAAATCTCGCGCAACTTGGCTTTGTAAGCCTCTGCGCCACCGTCTTTGATGGCGGTCGCAGCATAGCGTTTCATCGGACCTTTTTGGGAACGGCGTCGACTCATGATCACCTTCCCCCAGTCCTGGGCTTCCTTCGGCAGGTAGGGCACGCTGGAAATCTTGACCGGGGTCAGGTCGTAGATCTCTTCCCGGAGCGCTGGGTCGAGGCTGAATGCTGCCACCAGGTCGTGGATGAAGATGAGTTCGTCCGGATTCTTGTCCTGACGAGGCTTGACGGCTGCATCGTACCAGAGTGCGTAAAGGTGATACAGCGCCCGGGTGCCAGAATTGTCCGGCAGTGCCTCACGAAGTTCCTGGGCATTCATGAAGCCGATGTCTTTGACCCGGGTGACTTCGGTGGGCATGAGGTAGACGGGGCAGTCGAGACCGAGAAGCACTGAGTGAGCTGCTTGCGGGTCGCAGGCAACGTTGAACTGCAGGGCTCCACGAGGCTGGTCGCCGAACTGCATGAGCTCTACGTTGCCCCAGGTGGCAAACATAGCATGCACTTCTTTGAAGCGGCTGGCCACATCAGGACAGCGAACGAGAAGCTGATGAAGTCCTGTCATGGGCCCGCCGACAGCAACGCTGACTGAACCCTCCTCGTACTTCAGTAGAAGGGAGGCAAGCTCTTCGGCAGGCTCCAGTTCGCTGTGACGGATCGCTGCGATGGGATCCACATCCAAAAACTTGTAGTATTCCTGGAAGTGAATCCAGTGAGGAACCAGTGTGCGCGGGGCGATTCCACCGTCGAATACGCGGACGATATTGATTCCGAAGTGGCGGAGGAAGTTCTTGATCCGCATCGCGGAAGCTTCCTGAGCCATCCTGGAACTTTGCAAATCCCACTGCCAGTTGGCGTGGTCTTTTGAAGCGTTGAATCGAACCGGGCGTCCGGTCAGGACGACATGAATCTCGGCATCGGGATTCATTTTCCACAATGCGACGAGCTGGACGAAGTTGTCCGGATCCGGCGCGTCTATGAAGGCGACGATGGTTTCAACTTTGTTGGAGTTCATAATACTCACTGCTGCTTTCTTCTATGGAGAAGATAGGTTTGATTGCTGCAGTCCGTTGGGCTGCAAAAAAACTAGAGAAAATCGGTTGGCTGATGATTTGGAGTTTTGAGGCTTTTGTTTGGAATTGGTTTTGGGAAACTAAAAAACTATGAACAGACAGTACTGTCAAAGATGTTCCAGGAACCAGCTTTAATCAGTATTTGTTCTTGAATAGTTATTTAGAGGTCAGAAGAGAGGCTATCTGAGACCAGGATAGCTCAGTTTAAAATCGGTTGACTCAGCTTTCGCTAGATTTACATCTTCATGGTTACTTCAATTTCTTAAGAGAGTTTGAGCGACTTACAGATCAGGCTTTTCCAGGAGGTTTGGTTGTTCTTGCTAAAATACTAAAGAATATAGTGAAATGCTGTTCAAAAAAGAAAGCCTCGCCGAATTGCTTCGACGAGACTTTCAAGAGAGAGGACCCTACCTCATTTGCCCAGGGCAGGGTCCTCCAGGTTTGCATGAGATAGTGTCATCCATGACACCATCTCCATCGGTCCGTGTCGCCGACTTAGCCTTTCAGCTGCTCCTCGATCACCTCGAGCGCTCGGTTGAGCTGAGCATCTTCCGGGCTGCCGGGCATGACACCTTCCGGCAGGTCGACCTCGATATGAGGCGCGATGCCGATCTTCTCCTTGTGCGCGTCACCGGCCCAGTGTCCGTTCGGGCTGAAGTAACGCAGAGAAGTGACCACCGCGACCGTGCCCTCGAGCAGCGGCTGCGGCGTCTGACCGATGCCCTTGCCGTAGGTCGTCTTCCCGATCAGCGTGGCGCGCCCGTGGTCCTTGAGGGCTCCTGCGAGCATCTCGGACGCCGAAGCAGACCACTTGTCGGTGAGAACCACCACAGGCTTGTCGCCGGCGAGGTACGGGTCACGGGGCATCTCCTGGGAGAAGGTTTTGCCCGTGTCCTCGATGGTGCGTTCGACGATCAGCTTGTCCTTGGTGAGGCGGTAGACCGTGGTCTGGAAGCCCCGGTAGGGAATGCGCTGACGCATCTTGACCAGGACCCCCTCCTCGATGAAGAGGCTGAGGACCCGGATGCACTGGATCACCTGACCGCCCGGATTGAACCGAACACCGATGACAATCGCCTCGGCGTCGTCGTTCTCCTCGAGAGCCTGGCGCATCTCATCGACGGTGTCATCCTGCATGAAGGTCGAGAACTTCAGGTAGAGCACCTTGTAGTCCTCGCCGACACGTTCCGGACGGACCGCCGGAATGTTGATGATACCGCGGGTGACCTCGAACTCGAGCTCCTCACCTTCGCGAACGATGGTGAGCTTCACCTTGGTGCCTTCCTCGCCGGTGATGCGCTCGATCATCTTCTCCCGGGTCATGTTCTTGACCAGGAAGCGTCCGACCTTCTTGAGCGCGTCGCCCGGAAGGATACCGGCGTTGTGGGCGGGACCGTCTTCCAGCACGCGGCCGATGACGATGTTGCCATCCTCATCTTCCTTGGTTTCGAAGACGACACCGATGCCGGTCAGCGTTCCCTGGCGCTCGTCCGCCTGCTTCTGAGCCTTCTTCGGGCCGAGGAAGCGGGTGTAGGGGTCGTCCAGGGTGGCGTAGGCTTCGTTGGCGAACTTCACCGCGTCGTCGATGGTGCGGATCTGGTCGCAGAACTTGTGCTCGAACTGGTCCCAGTCGCCGTAGCGGTCGGTGTCGTAGGACAGAGCACGGGCCGTTTCCCAGGCGGCATGGTAGACGTCAACCGGCGTGGGCTGAGGCGCCTGGCGGATGCCATAGATCTCCCAGGGCAGAACGATGCGCTGAGGAACGATGATACCCTGCTTGCGGGGAATGATAAGAGTCGTCATAGTACATTTCTCCAGTTAAGGTTGAGCGGAGTCTGCGTCTGGCAGCAAACCGCTTTTACATAAACAGCGCCTGGCAGGATTGCCGGACACCAGTCAATGCAAGTCACCCTGGAAGGTGAATTGCATACAGCGAACTCCTAAATTCTCTGAGAAGCCTGAACGAACACCATCCAGCAAAGACCTACACATCACAAGATGCGGTTAGAGTCCTTACATGTCCTTTCTTGACTTTGGTTTGAGGTTTTTGGTCCTTGAGCTCTTGAGAGATTTAGAAGATACCTTCACCCTAGGTTTGAAGACCTTTGCAAGTAAAGACCAGGATATTGGCTAAATAGAGGCATAAGTAGAGAAGAAAGCTATGGCTCCATTCCTCGAAACGTAAGCCTATAAAGACATAAGCACGTTTATAACCCTCAGAAACTTCTACTAGATAAGTGTATGATCTGCGTGGTTTTCCCCTGAAAAGGCGATATTTTGTGGTTCGCGAAGGTCTGAGAACGGTTTAATCTTTCGATCATTAGAATCCGCGCTAGGAACGATAGAGGCTTAACTCCAGGAACCCGATGCTAGCGCTAATTGAATCAAGCCCAGATCCTCCGCTAGAAAACAGAGCATCTTATAACTAGAATCCCTGGATCGGTTGCAGGCTCTTCTCGGACGCATTTGTTTCTGATTTCAAAATTATCCTGGTAACCATTTTTAAAACTAAAGCCAATAATTTATAGGTCTGTTCTGTTTAAAGTGAGGTCGCTCTTGCCCCAAACCTCTATCAATATCGGATTCCAGCTTCCAATCAATTCCCTCTCTAACTAGCCCAACTGCGACCGCTAATGCATCTTCTTGATGTCTAGAGGTTGGTCCGTCCGGGTCTGGTTTTCTCCGTGAGTACCTGATGTGTTTGGAGCAAATCACTCAGTTATCTTCTTACCAACTGAAGGAAAAGGAGTAGGCATATGGTGCAGATTTTGGCAGCTTTCACGCTGATTGCACTGATTCCCTTCATGCTCAAAGATTTCAGACGGTCCCTTGCCAGATACTACCTGGTAAAAGATCTGGTGCCGTCGCTCGAAAAGATGGATGGTTTAGGAGAGAGGACCGGCATCCGATACTGCTGGTTTGAACTTCCTGCCACAAACATCCGCTTGCTCGCTGAGATTTCCATCGAGAAGTTCGAAGCGCTCAAGAATGTTTCCCAGAAAGCATCTATCGTTTTGCGAAAGATGCCTTTCATGCGACCCGTGATCTCCCATGTTCAATGGGACGGGGAAGAATCCTATGAGCCTGCCGAAAAAGGTTTTGGCGCCGCTTATGCAGCTTTCCTGTACTTTCTGGCGGGGCTGGGCTTTTTGATGTGGACGTTTGAGTTTGTCGGAATGGAGCAGCAGGTCGGCTTTTACCTGTCGGCTCTTCTTCTGGCCATGTCCGGATACATGGCTATGGCTTATCGAGCCAGTGATTTTGAACCTTCCGATCTTGCCTCGGCGCCGGTAAGAATGCTTGGTATTCATATCGGAAAAGGGAAGGTCGGATACACTCTTGCTGCTCTGATTTGCTTTGGAGGAACAATCTTCCTGTTCTCCACGGTGAGTTTTCTGACCATCCTGCTTGGATTTAACCTGGCGGTCTCGCTCGGTTGCCTGGTCTATCTGGCGGAGAAGTCCTGAATCCAGGCTGTTTAGAGATTTTGAAAAGAACTTTCTGAGGCGCAGGGCCCGGGAAGTTCTTTTCCTTTTGTTGAAATAACTATAAAGTATAATAAGATTCCGGTTTAAAGAGACCGAAACTTGCCCTGGGCAAAATTCCGGTCTCCGAAAAGATTGAGCACTACTGGTCAGCTCGCTTTGGAGCTAGAAGCAGCAGGCTGCAAGCAGCATTCGGTCCTTGCTCGAGTATTTCAGCTGGATGTCGTCGCTGTCACACAGGTAGAGAGGATTCAGGGCATCGTCTTGTTCCTCGAGATCGGTATCCGGCTCCTCGTCGTCCTCCCCCATCTCCGTGAGAAGGGAGTTCAGTTCGGTCTTGAGGCGACGACGATTCTTGCGGCGGTCCGCTTCGATGAAGGGGTTGGAGGATTCGCATTCCTCACCGCCGAACCGGTTATTGACTCGTTTGATTTTGCCCTGCTTTTCCACAAAGGTGCGCATACAGTTTCTCCGGGAGTTCAATGAAATAGGAAGAAGGGGTTAGAACCTACTGCTTGGTGGTGATGGTGGTGGGTCGACAGTTAGCGGCCGTGGGCTTCGACTTGGCGGCGTCGAACGTCCCTGAGCCGAAGCCGGTAACAAAGATCAGCATGAACAGGGTCATGGTGATTTTGCGGAAAGAAAAATGGGGTTTCATTTTATTTTTGATTCTTGTTTGACGTAATGGAAATGGGTGAAAGTAAGATGAAAACAGGGCGCTTTTTAAAACGCCCTGTGGAAGCCGTCTCAATCAGCCGGGAGAGGCAGCCCTAGTTGGAGACGTAGGGTTTGAACTCCCGGGGAAGAGGGTCGGTGGCTCCCTTGGGCAGGTCTCCCTGGTTGGCAAAGCGCCAGTTGAACTTGGCCATCTGGGAGTTGTAGTCGGCGGCGAGCGCGTTATAGCTTGCTTTGATGCCGGCCACTTCCTGGGACCAGAGGTTGTAGTTTTCCAGGTCGGTGCGGGGCCACTTGTGCCTCGGCAGCGCTCCTCCGTCATCGGCGGCGGTGGCGTACATCTCCTGGATGTTTGTCAGTCGCCCTTCGTAGACGGTGATGTCAGCTTGCTTGGCTTCCAGTTGGGCGGCGGCGTCCTTGAACCACTCGTACTTGCGCAGCGCCTCGCGAGGACCGAACTCTTCCTTGATGACCTGGGCCCCTTCCGTGAACCAGCCGGCCACGTAGCCGAGGCTACCCACCACCACGCTCACCGTGAAGAAGATGAAGACGACCCGGATCAGGAATGAGGTTGGACCTTTGTCAGCCGACTTTTCGAGCTTTTGCCATTCGTTCATGTGTGACTCTTTTCTTATTGTTTTTGCGATTGGAATGAAAGAGCAGGTTATGCTCAAAATCAGAGACAATACTTCGAAGAATTTCTACTTCGTGTCATCCACTTGCAGGACAACTCCGTTGGGAGATGGGATGGGATGGCTGCTGACGTGGATAATCTGGCCGTCGGTGAAGAAGTGCTGGTGGTAGACACCTTTCACGTCCCACCAGTAGATGTACGGTACCGAGCTTCCATAGGTGCCGTCATCCTGAATCACTTCCGAGGTTCGCAAGGTGAAGTCGCCAATCTTGACGGGAACGCCGTGGAATTGGCTCTCGACAAATTCGCCGTCTTTGGCGGTCACGGTTCGTGGCGAAAGCCGTTTACCGGATGAGGTGATTTTCCCTTTCACCGTGCTGTAGATGAGCACCTGCCCGGAGTTAGGTGCTACAACGTAGAGGTGCTTCAAAGCACCGGGTTTGTTGTCTTCGAGGAGCCGGTCCCGGACGTTGCGCTGCTCGGTTGTCAGTCCATCGGAGCCGGTGGTGATCTGGACGCTGGTCTGTGTGACGCCGGAGGTGGACTTGACGCCCTGGTTGGCTTTCTGGGCGAAGGCCGGGTTGACGGTGCATGTCAGGAAAGCCAGCAAGCATGCGCTCAGAAGCCATGCCATCGTCGGGCCGGATTTGATGGTCGAGTTGCTCATATAATCGATTCCTTGTTCTTTTTGTTGTTTTCGGAAAGTCTGGAAGTTGTTGATTTGCTGGAAAGCAGCTCGACTATTTGTTGCTCTGCAGGGATTCGAGGTTCAAGACGACGCCGGACACGTTCATCGGCTTGTTAGCCACATGAATAATCTGTCCTCCGGTGAAGAAGTGCTGGTGATAGATGCCTTTCACATCCCACCAGTAGATATACGGCACGGAGCTTCCGTAGGTACCGTCATCCTGGATCACTTCCGAGGTGCGGAGGGTCCGGTCACCGATTTTCACCGGTACTCCGTTAAAGTCGCTATCCACGTAGCCGCCATCGTCTGCTGCCACCGTACGCGGTGCAAGGCGTTTGCTCGAAGAGGTGACCTTGCCTTTGACGGTGCTATAGATCAGTACCTGGCCGGAGTTCGGGGCGATTACGTAGAAGTGCTTGATCGAGCCGGGTTTGTTGTCCTCCACCAGGCGCTCTCGCACGTTGCGCTGCTCGGTGGTCAGACCATCCTGGCCGGTCGTCACCTGAACGCTCGCCTGGGAGACGCCGGAGGTCGACTTCACGGAACGGTTGTCCTTCTGACCGCAACCGGTGAGGGAAGCTACGCACAGAAGGATGGCTACGGTGGTCAGTGTCTTGTGAATTGTTTTCAATTTGCTGTCCTTGTGAATGAAAGAATGTCTTTGGTTCTGAAAAGGATGATCAGCCGCTGTTGACTAGTGGCTGGTCGGAATCTCGACAAGGTAGTTGTCGACGCCCATGGGGAGCGGCTGTTCGGTGATGAAAACCACCTCCTTGCCGGTGAAAAACTGATGCTGGTTCTGATCCTGCATGTCTGTCCAAGTCAAGAAAGGCATCTCTTCCGCGTTCGGACGGGCCTCTACCCGGTTGCAGGGCGATGAAAATCCCGTGGCGGTCGAGTTTTCGTCCAGGGTAAAGGTGGTTTGAACAAGCTCCCCATTGCCGCGAATCTGGCCGATAACCGGAGAGTAGGTCAGAACTTCTCCGGTGGAGGCGTCCACGGCGTAGAGGAAGGAGAGCGGGAATTGCTCTTCTCCGTCGCTGGCGTACAGTCGGGTATCCTGCGGCTCATTGTGCACTTCTTTGTACTGGGAGACCACATAATAGGTCAGTCCCACGACAGCAAGCGCCATGTGAAGCAGCAGTACGACAAGGGCAAAGCGCGATAACTTCATCTCTTTGTTCCTTAATTGAGGACTGTTTTGGAAAATCAGTTGGTGGCGGTCGAGTTCGCTATGCGGATTCGCATGAGTTCGATCTGGGTTGTTCAGCTGGCAATCGGGTTCTGTGTTGGTCTGTTCTGGTTAGATCCCTTTCGTAATATGGTGAGGAAAGAATATGCTTTCAACCTAATCTTCGCCGACTGGTATTTCAAGATCGGCTTAACATGGGAAACTCGGAGGTGGCTATGCTCGAAAGCTTCTCTGCTCAGCCTGTTTGGGTTTTTGGAGTATGGTATTGCAATATCTAAATACGTGGAAATACCACCTTATATGGTGCGTTTTAATCTTATCGAAACCTAGTGATGCTAGCTGTTGTGATACTGAGAAGAGGACAAAGCCAGGATTAAATGAGGAGGACACAACCATAAAAGATAGTAGAAATGTTCAAAAAAGACCTGGTAGGAATGCTTCAGCTGCACTCACAGAACAGGTCAGAGTTGGCTCTCCGGCTAGATTGTCGGAGAGCCAACTTTGAAAGCAATTTGTCGGTTGTTCTAATGATGCATCTCTTTCAGTCCATGCATCAGAAATCCGAACGCAAAGAACACAAAAGCGAAGGCTATGTGAACCGCGCTCGTGGACTGTAGCACGAAGTGATTGG
>JAUIJG010000575.1 GCA_030431355.1 bacterium | reverse complement strand
GGATTTTGCCGCTCTCATCGTAGAGGTCCACAAACATCCAGGTGTTTCTTTCATTGAGAACTTTTCCGCATACTTTGACCACGTCTTCCGTCTCGGTTTCGTTGGCCAGATCTGCGTACTTGTCATGCAGCTCCTGAGCTTTATGAGTACGCTCGAACCGGTAAGGATAAGGTTCTATGCCCTGCTCCTTCAGCTCGGTCAACTTTCTCAATCTCTCCTGTTTAAGGCGAGAATCTTCCTTTTCTGTTGTAGTTACCACTTTGTATCTCCGCCTGTAAGCCTGCCGAAATTTCTCTCAATTTTAGAGCTTTTTGTCTCATGACCCGGGAGCCCAGGAAATTTGAACCGGTGATCCAAAGGTCCATAGATTCGCTAATTTCGGTAAGCAGCCTTTGAAGTGCAATTTACTTCTATTGATTATCTAGGTTTGCAGTTATATAGCTATATTCAATCGATTAATGTGAACGGTATTTTGACATACTGATTGATTAAGATTTCATCATCGGTGGTAGCAATGCCCCTGTTTTCTTGATTCTTTTTTCTGGCTAAAACCAGCTTCACCAGCCGGATAGAGAGCCGTGCTATACTTCCAAGTCGATATATATAGATCGGGCAATTCTTTATAGAGAGGAGTTTCGTAAACGTGGCTGAATCGACTGGTAGTGACGGTTCCAAGGGGCGGATTGTAGACGTTCAACTGAACGAAGAAATGCGTAAGTCTTTCATCGATTACGCGATGTCAGTAATTGTTAGTCGTGCCATTCCCGATGTAAGGGATGGATTGAAACCGGTTCATAGAAGAATTATTTTCGGTATGAACGAGCAGGGTCTCGGACCCACCCAGAAGTACCGTAAGTCCGCCAAGACGGTGGGTGAGGTTATGGGTAACTACCACCCCCACGGTGACTCGGCTATTTATGACTCTCTTGTTCGACTTGCCCAGCCCGACTCCAGCAGGTACACCCTGGTTGATGGTCACGGTAACTTCGGCGACCTGGACAACCCGCCTGCTGCCATGCGATACACGGAAGCCAGGCTGACCAGGCTTTCCACCGAGATGCTTGCCGATATCGACGCCGAGACAGTGGACATGCGTCCCAACTTCGACGAGAGTTTGCAAGAACCCGTGGTTCTTCCTTCCCGGGTACCGACGCTGCTTCTTAATGGCTCGGCCGGAATTGCGGTTGGTATGGCAACCAATATCCCTCCCCACAACTTGAGGGAAGTAATAAACGGCTCCATCGAGATGGTGGAAGACAAAGACCTTTATGAAAAGGCCTGCAGCGAGGATCCCGCTGTGGTTGCCGAAGCTTCATTGAAGCTGATGAAGCATATCAAAGGACCTGATTTCCCCAATGGCGGGGTGATCATGGGATCCGGCGGCATCATCGATGCTTATACCACCGGCAGAGGTTCTATTAAGGTTCGCGGTGACGCAGCCATCGAACAATTGCCTGGCGGTGGCGGCCGTCAGAGCCGCATGGCGATCATCGTAACCTCATTACCTTTCCTGGTTGGACCGGAAGCATTCTCCAGAAGAATCGCCGACATGGTTCGAGCTGATAAGCTTTCCGGAATCAGTGACATAAACGATGAGACCGACCGTCACGGAATTAGGGTTGTCATCGAGCTTAAGCGTGATGCTCACCCGGAAGTGATTCTCAACAATCTCTACAAACACACACAACTACAACAGTCTTTCCCGGTCAACTCTCTGGCACTGGTCAAAGGCCGCCCCTGCACCCTGCAGCTGGCCACCATGCTGGTCGAGTTTGTCGATCATAGAATCGACGTTGTTACCAGAAGAACCAGATACCATCTGAGAAAAGCGGAAGAGAGAGCCCATATCCTCGAAGGTTATTTGAAGGCTCTGGAGAATCTTGACGGCGTGATCAAGATTATTCGAGGTTCCGAATCGGTGGAAGAGGCCAGGACGGAGCTTGGTAAAAAGTACAAGCTTGATGAGATTCAAGCGAACGCGATTCTGGAAATGCAACTCAGAAAGCTGACAGGATTGGAACGCGAGAAGACTCAGAAAGAGTACGAAGAGAAGTTGGCTGATATCAAGCGCTTTAAGGGAATTCTGGGAGACCGTCAGCAGGTTCTCGCCATTATTAAAGAAGAGCTTGAAGTTATTCGTGAAAAGCACGGCGATGACAGAAGGACACGCATCGAAGGGGATGCGGATGATGAAATCTCCGCTAAGGATTTGACACCCAACGAGCCGATGGCTGTATTCATCACCAACCAGAACTATGTCAAAAGAATTCCTCTCGATACCTTCAAGCGTCAGAAGCGAAACACTCGCGGTGTCAGCGGCGTGAAGACAAGGGATGAGGATGAGCTGAAGCATTTCTTCGTCGCCAACATGCATGACCGATTGTTGGTATTCACCACCAGAGGTGTTGTCTATCCCCTCGAGGTGATGGACCTGCCTGAAGGCGGAAGAAGCGCTCGT
>JAUIJG010000114.1 GCA_030431355.1 bacterium | reverse complement strand
GCTATCTTGCGGTCATCTAAAATGGCTATTCAAGCCTGTTTCCGATGGCTACCCAGCAAACATAAAACCCTGATATCAGACTACGTGATTCTCCCTTTTTCTTCTTGACATCCGTCTGGTGAAAGTCCATATTGGAGCCGGTGGCCCATTGGATAGTAATTGCGGCGTACAAAGTACGGGGGTTATTGCCGTGTATGTAGTTCCAGAAGAACTTAGAGAAGATTTCGAACACTATAGAAATAAGATTGAATCCGAGTCTGAGAAGCAAAGATCAGACGGGAAGGTTCTATATAGATACTCAAGAAGACAGTTCAATAAACAAGTGGTGCTCCTGACAAAGATCGCTCTGGTTTTGACCACAGGATTTTTGATGCTGGCATTCCTTTGCAGTTTCTCAGATAAGTCCGAGAAATATCAGGGAAAACAGTACCTCTACAGCCAGGATGGCTATATGCAAAGCCTGGATAAACATCCCAGATTCGGGGCACCGGCAAGGTCCTCAGCGAGTAACGTCGGCTCAGCCGTGCAATTCGAAGGAAGTCGCAATGCCAGCCACGCCAAACCGGTATACCAGAGCAGTTACGCTGTCATGCCGGTGCAATCCCAGCAGGTCTATTATCGACTCTATCAACCGAGTCAACAGGCGGGAAGCTGGTCTACGCAGCAGCCAACAATGGTCTATACGACTAGATAAAGAAGACTCTGTCTGAACCGTGGCTAATATTAAGCCATGTTGCAAAGCTGAGAGCCTTTCAATGAACGCACAAAGCCAGTGAGCGCAAATCGTAGCAGGGACGAGGTAGGACGAGGACTACGTAGTCTTACCATATCGCCCTTGAAAGAATTGAGTTATAAAACAAGAATAGTTGGCAAGGGGCGGCTTCAGAGGCCGCAGGAGTACTGGAAAGATGAAACATAAATTGCCCATAGAATGTCCATGTGGCTGTAAGCAACTCCCTGACGGAGACAGCATCAAGCGACACCTTGGAATTCTCGCGACAATGGTATTCATCTGCACCCTTGGTCTGGTAGCCCTTTCATCCATGGAAAGAGACCGCAGCGCCTCAAGCGAAATCGCTTCTATGCCTCCTGGCGCCCTTCAAGCGGCAGAGTTAACATTCCCGACCATCAGCACCACCGAGCTTTCAAATATCAACCCGAACTCGTTGAGTTCCAACAACATGACAGGGAGCGGTAATTTCAACAACTTCGTCCCTCCAGCGAATCTAAATAACCAGACTTATTATTACGCTTCCGCCAATCAAGCAGTGCTTGTACCGGCGCCTCAGATAACCGACATAAGGCATGAGATGCCATCCCATATGACCCTTGCCGTGACCAGCATGGACGGCAAAACAAAAATCAAAAGAATTGTCGGACGTTAGACGCTAAATTCAACCTTAAGCATCGCTCCCAAGTAGAGACTTCGGACGACCGGTTAATCTACAATACCCATGATAAAAGATCAGGGGTGAATCGAAGCGATGCCGAAAAAAAGCAATTACTGGCTGTTCAAGTCAGAACCGGATGTTTATTCCATAGACGACCTCAAGAAAGAGAAGACCGCTTACTGGGAAGGCGTCAGAAATTACCAGGCTCGAAATCTTTTAAGGGACACGATTAAAAAAGGCGATCAAGTGCTCTTTTATCACAGCAATGCCAAACCGCCCGGTGTGGCAGGCATCTGCGAAGTAGTGAAAGAAGGCTATCCCGACCATACCCAGTTTGAAGAAGAGAGCAAATATTTTGACCCGAAGAGCAAGAAAGATGATCCTCGCTGGTTCATGGTAGACGTAAAATTCGTCAAAAAATTCGACAAAATAGTAAGTCTTGACCAGCTGAAAAACACCTCCGGACTGGAGGAGATGATGGTCACCAAGCGTGGTGCGCGCTTATCAATCCAGCCGGTAACAGCCGGAGAGTGGAAAACCGTAACAAAATTGGCTGAGAAGAGCTAGTCCAAAGGTCCATGGCAATGCCCCTGGAACAACTCCTGGCCATCAGCCTGACCGCATACATACTGATTATGTTCGCGATCAGTATCTATGCCCAGAGTCGAGTCAAAACAGTAGAAGACTTTGTCGTAGCAGGAAGATCCTTGCCGGTATGGATGGCATCGGCAACTCTTCTTGCCACCTGGTTCGGTGCCGGTCCGGTTCTAACAGCCTCCACCGAAGTGGCCAAACATGGAATTCACAAAGCCGCTCTCGATCCCATCGGAGCAGGCATTTGCCTTCTTCTTGCCGGAATGTTCTTCGCCACCCGCCTCTGGGAAATGGGAATACTGACACTCTCTGATTTCTTCAGGGTAAAATACGGAGAAAGAGCGGAAATCTTTTCAGCCTGCATAATGGTACCGAGCTATTTCGGTTGGATAGCGGCCCAGTTTGTCGCCCTGGCCCATGTGCTGAACTATTTCTTTCATATGCCGGTGCCCTACGCCATCGCCCTGGTGGCAATAACAGGAACACTGTACACCTGCCTGGGCGGCATGTGGTCAGTTACCCTCACTGACGCGCTCCAGATGATTTTGGTCATAACCGGTCTGGTCTTACTAACCACCCAGGCTTTTCTCACCATAGGAGGTGGGAATATAACCACCGGCTTCGAGACAGTAATAGGAGGCATCGCGGACAAAAGTCCGGATAAGCTGTCCCTATTCCATAGCACCGAGGATGGTGGAATATTTATGTGGATTTCCATAGTTCTCGCCGGCTCCCTGGGAAATATTCCCGGTCAAGATCTGATGCAGAGAATCTTCGCGGCTAAAGACGCAATGACGGCTAAGCGATCCTGCTTTATAGCTGGTGTTTCCTATTTGATGTTGGGCTGCGTAACAGTCAGTCTCGGTCTGGTGGCATCGTATCTGTATTCTGACTCTACAAAATTGATGGATTCAATCCTGCCTCCTCTCTCTTCTCACTTTCTGTCACCGGCTCTGACCACAGTGTTCATGCTCGCCGTCGTCTCGGCGGTTCTCTCAACCATAGACAGCGCCATCCTCGCTCCGGCAACAGTGCTTGCCCAGAATCTCCTGGGAAAAATTCCCCAGAGGAGATTGGACAGCATCACCTTGAACCGCATTTCAATAGTAGCCATAGGAGTGATGACTTATCTGCTGGCGATATCGGGCAAGGGCGCTTATGCCCTTCTGGAAGGAGCTTATAGTCTTACAATGGTGGGCTTATTCATTCCGCTTGCCCTGGGTCTTACCTCAAAGAGAAGAGATGAAATCGCCGCTCTATCGGCCATGGCCGGCGGCATAGTCATCCTGCTGCTCCATGAAATCTTCGGTTGGCAATTTTTCCTGGAGCCCCTGGACCCGATTAAAGCCCTGAAGTTGTCGCCGGCCCTCTCGGCCACGGCATCGGCCCTTCTGCTCTATCTCATATGCGGCAAAAGGGCGGAAGAAAAGAATCCTGCTTGAATAGAAAACCTAATAACCGTTGTTGTCCAACCATCTCAGGGATTTTTCGGCATCAGAAGAGCCTTGCTTCGCCGCTTCTTCAAGCATAATTCTGGCCTTTTTATAGTCTTTTCTGGACACATAAATTTGACCCAAATTATTGTATATACCTCTCTCGTTTCCACCATCCAAAAGACTCAAATACTCACTTTCAGCTTCAAACGAATTTCCATTACTATTGAGGGAGCAAGCAATCAAAAATCGAGCCTCTCTATTCTCCGGATAAATATCAACTGCATTCTTCAAGACTGAAATGGCCTTGGAATACTTCTTTTGAGCGAAATAAATTCTGCCCAGCGTCGTATAGGCCCTAGAGAATCTAGGCCCCAGGCGTATGGATTCTTCCAACTCCTTAACTGCAAGCTTGTACTTTTTCTTTTTCATGTAAATGGCAGCGAGATCCGTCCTCAAAGCAGGCACTTTTGGAAGAGCTAAAATTCCACCCTTCAATACTTTTATGGCTTCATCATCTTGCTCCAGCCCATGCTCATAATTCCAGGAGAGTATTCTGTACAGATAGGGCAACTCCGGTGGAGAAGAAAGAACTTGCTTGTTAAGTACCTCTATTGACCTTTTGAAATACTTTCTTGCCTCATTCGGATCCTTGTAAGTACCCCAACCCTGTTGATAGCATCGCCCTACTCTAAATAATGCAGACGAATTTTCGGCAATCGCGAGTTTTTTAAAAATTTCGAATGCTTTCGTTCTGTCCCTCTCTAATAAGTCTCCATTCTGACAACAAACCCCCATGAATACCAGAGCAGGCTTGGAACCTTTATCTATAGCCTTCTTTAGACATTCCAAGGCAAGACTCTCATTTAAATACTTTCTATCTTTCAAAGAATATATCGACCCTAGTATAAATAACGATTCCGCATCACCCGCAGTTGCACCTCTCTGCGCAAGAGCAAGAGCTTCGTCGTACTTTGCTTCCGCATAAAGCCTATACAGATCTCTAAGAGAATCACTGTCAGACTCAGCTAATTGCCGAGCCCCGGAAAGAATTTCTGATTTATCTACTCCTCCTCTTATTGCCGAATCTGAATCTCCCCCACTACTAGAAGCTGGTGAGCCGCTCTGTGCCTTCACTTCACCCAGGATCTCTTTCGCTTTCTCCGTCTGACCATCTTTCATATAAAAGTAAGCAAGGCGCTTTATTGCCGATGCTCTTCCCGGTTCTAGTTTCAATGCAAATGATATTGCACTTATCGCGTCTTTGTATCGTCCCATGGCACCAAGAGTAGCGCCAAACTTTTCATATGCCTCGGCACTCTTAGGATTACTGGATATATAGCTAGAATAGGCCTCTAGAGCGCCTGCAAAATCATTCCCCTTGTACAATTCATCGCCCCGCGCAAGACCAGCAGCCTTTGCCCAGGCAATCATTGGACAATTAATCAATAAGACAAATACAAAAAATATAGCCGTGACAAGAATAATGACTCGAAAATTTCTAAAAATCACAAATTCCGACCTATTAAAGAGGGAACACTTAAACCAATTAGACCTAATCACTTGCGATCTCCCTCATTTACAATCTCCGATTCAGAATTAAATCCAGCGAAATTGAGCTTTAAGCAATTGCTCACCCTGAAAATCCAGCTTAAATTGTCACAGGTACCACATTATACATTCCGCAAGCTAAGGTATAATCGTTATCCGGGCCACAATTCTCACATTGTGCATCTCCATAAACAAAGCGTGATCGAATGGGTGCCTATAATGGCTGTTATAAATCGACTTATTTTCCTCGCCAAAGTAACATTCTCTCTTTTTGCGATATTTTGGGTTTGCTACTCCCCTTTAGAAGTTTATGCGGCAGAAAGTGAAGGACTTTACTCTGCAATTGAAGCCGTTAAAAATGGGAATGCAACGCCAGGTCAACAAGCTGTAGTTTTTGCAGCCAATCGTGAAATCAACTACATGCGCCAAAATGGTGTAATCACCAACAGTCAGTATCAAAAATGTCAGGAATTTTTCGACATTAAGAGCCAGAGCTTTGCTAAGGTATCGAGTGATGCCAACAACGGAATTTTCACTCTTCAAGCTTCTAAGAGTCCAAAATATAAAGAAGGTACTGATTCAGACTACATCCTAAAAATGAAAGGGAAGGATCCGGTCCAGGATATACGCAGAATTCAGGATAGCTACAACACTCAAGTAAATGATTTTCTAAGGCCGCACAAACAAGCACTGGCCAAAGCCGGATTGTCTACCAAGCCCAGATACAATTGGCACAACAAATTGGATGTTGACTTCATGGTCGATCCCAGGACAGTGACCCTGAAGGAGTTTCAACAGGTAGCGAAATTGAATAACGACGCTTATACAAGACCTGGTGCTGCCAAGTACGAGTTTGTTACCAGAGGCGGTGAAGGAGAACTGACCTCACAGGATTTCAAAGATTATTCAGATGAGATGCGCGATTTCATACAGAAAAAGCAGATAAAACTAGCGAAGTTAAGAAAGAATCCCAGTCTGCTTAACGATCCTATGCAACAAGCCGACTATTTCAGGATTATGGCTCAAGAGCAAAAATATATTGATAGAACTCAAGTCCTTGTTGACAATGTACGAAAAAAGTATGGAATAAAAGGTCCCAAATACGGAGGCGGTGGGGATCCGTACTACGAAATGATCATAGATCCTGTGAAAGGAACTGCCACACTCAAAAGAAGGTTACCCGGAAAACTAGCTGCTCATGGTGCTGTAAGAGAACACACAAATTTCAAAGTCACAGCTGCTGCCAGTTCTGTCGCGACCAACTCAATAAGAAACAGTCAAATGGAGCTTGCCGAGACGATTGCTCAAGTGGGACGCACAGGAAAATGGAACAATGCCGCAAAAGATATCGCCGACATTACCAAAGACTTTCCCCCGTCAGAGAAAGGTCGACTGATAGAAAGGCTGGGTAAAACCAGAGGGAAAGTTTTTGCCAGCGAAGTTGCAAAAGAAATGCGTTCACTTGTTCCTCCCAGACAACAAGTAAGCTTCGTCAATAAAGTTGCATCTAAGTTAGATGGCATACCAAAACTTATTCCCGGCTACAATGATGATCTGAGCCAAGTTTCCGCCGCAAGGGCAGGACTTAACATAGCCGCACAAAAAGCAGTTGGTTTGTATGGCATGTACACAACAGCGAAGACTTATCATGACATTGCTAAATTGGGTTCATCCTATTGGGACAAAATCAGACGTGCAACTGACCCTGGTACTACGGACGAAGAAGCCCAAGAACTTTTTGATCAGGCCAGTGAAATCAGTTGGCAGATGGCAAAAACCGGTTCCCATGGCGCGGCAATGACGGCAATGTTTGCAAAGACTCCAACGCTTGCTGCCTTACATACCTCCTACACAATTGGAAGAGCCGGTGGTGATTACTTTTTCAATAACACCAAAACAGGCAAATACATATTGGCAAATTCACTAAGAGCAACAGAGGCGACTGTAGATAGATATGGCCGAGGTATGGATCTTCTAGAAGAGTTTACAGGCGGAACCAGTCAAAGAATGAAAGACCGTCAGCGTGCCGACCTACTGGAAGAAAAGTTTCGCAAACAAATAGAGTTAGGCAATGTGGTACTCAACCAGGATGTTCATATTGACGATGTTATTGAGCTGATTAGGAAAGGAGAATATACCAAGGCCAAAGCCCTCTACAAAAGACCGAATGCTAAAGGTCAAAAACCTAAAACTTCAGAAGGAAAAAATAGCCAAACGGCAAAGAAGAAAAAGACCAAATCGGATGATATCTGGATTTATCAAAGCAACTTTGCCACTGGTAAAAAGCCGAAAGAGAGTGTTCGTAAATCTTCCAACAAACAGAAGCTAACCGCTGATCAGATTCTCGATAACATCAACAAGCAATCTCAACCTACATATAGAGCGCCCAAAACACAGAAGCTAACCGCTGATCAGACTCTCGACAACATTAGCAAGCAATCTCAGCCTGCACATAGAGCGCCTATGACGCAAAAACCAACTGCCGATCAGATTCTCGACAACATTAGCAAGCAATCTCAGCCTTCTTATATTGCGCCTAAAACACGAAGGCTAACAGCGGATCAAATTCTCGATAACATCAACAATCGGACTCAAGCCATTCTTCCTGATAAAAAAATCTCTAGCAAGACGGCTAAAAACCAGAATCTGCTACCAGCAGCGATGCCGACATTTGGCTCTGACGGAAACGGCGGATGGCTCCAAACAAATAACTACCTTCCCAAGGCGGATTATCCCGCTCCTATGCCGAATATCAATCCTGAAATCAAAACTATGACAGGAACCACGATGCAGCACGGTCAAAATCCTGGAATTTATCCTTTACTCGTGGGGAATCAACTGGTTTTCGAAGATGGCACGCGAGTTAGTATTGGCAAAGGAGAGCATCACCACTTAGAAGGGAACGCCTCAAAAGCAGATGTTAGAGCAAAGCTCAATAAAGCAAGACTCTTAGACAAACTACGAAAGGCTGGAGAAATCGATTCCGAAAAGAAAAGAATTTGGGCAAAACAGCGAAGAGAAGCCATAGCAAGAGAACGAGCAAGACGAGCGAAACAGCTTGCAAGAGAAGCAGCAGAGCTCAATATGCAAATTAGCAGGTATGCAGCTGATGCTTCAAAATATTATTCGCCAGACCCAGATCCCTATGCATCCGGCAACTACAGTGGTCGATACTCGGATCAGTATGCACCACCTGCCCCAATGCCCTCTTTCGGCTCCGGTCGATTTCGGCCAGTACGTATGCCTACATACGGCTCGGAAGCCCATCATCACTAATTTGCAAAGGGACTAAAGCTCCTGGCAATGTGATTTGCCCTTTTAGAAAGAGCTTACAGTCTTAGCCGAAAAGCAAATTTTGACGTTTCCTTTACGGGCTAGTCCTATTTAATAGGACTAGATAGACCGAATAAAACAGGATTAAATACTATGATCAATGAACTAATTAAAAGATTCAGGGAAAAGACCGCTAGAAGTACCTCGACCTCGACCACCGGCAGCGTCGATGGTCGCAATGAATCAATGCCGGAAGGAAACCGTTTTTTAAAACGCAAGTCCAAACCGACGGATAGCTACTACCGTCTACAAGCCTTCCTTTACTCGGAGGACTGCAAAAAATGGCACTAAGATCACAAAGCTCGCTCTGTTTTTATCTATCGCCAGACTAGAAGTCAGCGCTCTTCGGCGCCCGCGGAAATGGTATCACGTCTCTGATATTGCCCATCCCGGTCACGAACTGAACAGTACGCTCGAGACCGAGACCGAATCCGGAATGCGGCACGGTTCCGAATCTTCTCAGATCTAGATACCACCAGTATTCATCAGGCTCCAGATCACAGTCGATCATTCTCTGCCTGAGCACATCGAGCCTCTCTTCCCGCTGGCTACCACCGATGATCTCGCCCACCTTAGGAACCAGAACATCCATGGCACGAACAGTTTTGCCGTCTTCGTTCATACGCATATAGAAGGCTTTGATATCCTTCGGATAATCGTAGACGATAACCGGCTTCTTGAACTTATCTTCGGTGAGGTAGCGTTCATGCTCCGACTGCAAATCGATTCCCCACTTAACCGGAAACTCGAACTTCTTGTCGGCCTTCTCAAGAATCTCGATGGCTTCCGTGTAGGAGATCCGGTGGAAATCGCTCTCAACGATTTTGGTCAGAGTTTCAATAACTGTCTTGTCGATGCGCTTATTGAAAAAGTCCATGTCCTCCGGACAGTTCTTCAACACATTTTCAAAAATGGTTTTTAAGAACTCTTCGGCCACGGTCATGTCACAATCCAGATCGCAGAAAGCCATCTCGGGCTCGATCATCCAGAACTCGGATAGATGTCTGGAAGTATTTGAGTTCTCCGCCCTGAAAGTGGGTCCGAAGGTGTAGACGTTACTTAATGCGGTGGCATAGATCTCGGCTTCGAGCTGACCACTTACAGTGAGGTTGGTGGGCTTACCGAAGAAGTCCTGTTCAAAGTCGACCTCTTTGCCGCCTTCTTTCATGGGAACATCCGTGAGGTCAAAGGTTGTGACCTTGAACATCTGCCCCGCCCCTTCGCAGTCACTGGCTGTGATGATCGGAGTATGCACATAGATAAAGCCACGGGACTGGAAAAAGTCATGGATGGTGCGGCAGATCTCATTGCGCACCCTTGCCACCGCGCCAAAAGTGTTGGTCCTAGGTCTGAGGTGTCCGATTGTCCGCAAAAACTCAAACGAAGTGCCTTTTTTCTGGAGGGGATAATCCTTGGGATCAGCAGCACCAACTACGGTTATGGCTTCGGCTTTGATCTCTGTGGCCTGACCCTTTCCGGGAGACTCCACCACTTCGCCTTCCACCTCGAGGCTGGCGCCAATACCTGTATGCAGGATATCGCTTTCATAATTAGGCAGCTCTTTTGGTGCCACCACCTGAATGCTGTTGAAACTGGAGCCATCATTCAACTCTATGAAAGAGAATCCGGCTTTCGAGTCACGACGGGTTCTTACCCATCCGCCTAGTTTTACTTTCTTGCCCACGCTCTCTTTCAAGAGAGCTTCTTTTACTTTCATTCGTCCAGTCGTTTTAACCGTAGCCGTCATCTGCTTCTCCTCAAAGTTTGCAAATCAGGTAGACACCATCTCGCACCGTCAGTAGTACCTTCTCCACCCGGTCGTCTTTAGCCACATGTTTGTTGAACTCGTCTATGGCAATATCGCTTTTGTCCTTCGGCTCCAGCACGCGACCGCTCCAGAGTACGTTGTCCACCACAATCACGCCGCCGCTTCTCAAAAGTGGCAGAACTGCCTCGTAGTAGTTCAGATAGTTGGTTTTGTCCGCATCGATAAAGACCAGATCAAAACTTCCTTCCAGGGACTTTATCGAATCAAGCGCCGGACCCTCCATGATCTTTATCTTTCCGCCATGGGGACTCTTCTCAAAATAGGAGCGAGCCAATTTGAGACTCTCCGGATTCAAGTCCAGGGTGATAAGCTCCCCGTCTTCAGGCAGACCGGCTGCCATGGAGAGGGCGGAATAGCCGGTAAAAGTTCCAATCTCCAGAATCCTTTTAGCCCCCGACATCTTGACCAGAAGCTTGAGGAGGCAGCCCTCCACCGGACCGGTCAACATCTGGGGCAGATCCATCTTGTCATGGGTCTCTTTCATGAGCGAAACCATCAGCTCATCATGATCCGTGGTCTTCTCCTGGGCATATTTATCGATTCCGGGGCTGGTAAGTATTTGCATGACTATCCCTCCAAGTGCCCTAGATTTATAACAGATCAAAAGCTTCTATTAAATGAAACATGGGACGTTCACGCTACGAACCTGCCTATCTGTAACACTCAAGGCAAAGAGGTTAAATCGTGCTAGAATAATATATTGACTGACGAGTCAGTAAATTAAATACCCGAGAGCCAAAGCCTGTAATAACCAGAGCCCTTAAAAAGATATGACCAGCACCCCCTTGAAAAACAAACGCGGTCCAGGCAGACCACGAAACATAGAGAGAATCGACCGCAAGAAAAGTGAGATTCTCAAGGTCAGCTCTTCCTTATTCGCAGAAAACGGCTTCAAGAACACCGACGTTCAAGAGATAGCCGACCGCCTCGGAGTCGCCAAAGGTACGATATACCACTACTTTCAAAGCAAAGAGAAGCTCTTTCTAGCCTCGGTAGATTCCGGGATGGAGAAACTTTCGGAGTTCATCAACAGCTCGGTGGAAGAGATAAAAGATCCAATTAAAAAGATCGCCGGAGCAATACACTACTATCTGGTCTTCTTCGATAAAAATCCCCAGCTCATCGAGCTTATCGTCCAGGAGAGAGCAGAATTCAAAGACCGCAAAAAGCCTACCTATATGGTCCACAGGGAAAAGAACATAAAGCCCTGGCACGAACTCTTTGAATCATTGACGGCCAGTGGCAGACTGAGAGAAGTTGACGCGGAAACCACCACGCTGACGATCTCCAATCTATTATATGGAACAATTTTCACAACTTATTATTCTTACCAGGGTATCTCTTTTGAGTCCCAGACCAAACAAATTTTAAGTCTGGTATTTGCCGGAATTTTAAGTGACAAAGAACGAGCTAAAATTGACGAATACGCTTCTGTAAACTTACCGAAGCATGGAGACAAGTAGGAAACACCATGGTCCCACAGAAAATGAAAGAACTGTTCAAAAACGAGGTCAAAAGCGAAGCCGGTACAAAACCGGCGCATACCGATATTGGCGGGATGATTATCGACAAGATAATCACCGACGCCAGGGTTCGCTGGGCGCTCGTTGCCCTGGTGGTAGTCGCTTGTATCGCCCTCGGCATTAGAATCTATTCCACCCTTAAGGGTCCGGAAGGAACCGCAGTCAATCAGGCTGTTCTCACCGTCGCCACGGAGAACGCCAAGATAACCCCCTTTGAACAACACTTGAAAATAACCGGAACCATCTGGGCCCGGGACCACCTTACAGTAGGAGCCGAGATAGGCGGGCTCAAAGTCGATGCCATCAAAGTAGACGAAGGAGATTTCGTCACAAAAGGTCAGCTATTGGTGAGCCTTAACTCTTCCCTGCTTGAAGCCCAGCTCGACCGGGAGCAAGCTCGTCTTTCAAGAGCGAGAGCCAACCTGGACAAAACCATCCAACCAAACAGACCGATGGATATCGCCCGGCTGGAATTCGCGGTACAGCACGCCGACGCCATTATCTCCCAGGAAGAAGCCAATATAAAACGAGCGAAAGCCAATCTGGTCAACGCACAGCAAAACACAGTCAGATACAAACAGCTAAGATCCGAAGGCGCCGTATCCCAGGAAGACCTGGATAACAAGACTACGACGGAGAATACCTTCGCCGCCGACTTATCAAACGCCGAAGAGAAACTGAGAGCGGCTAAGTTCAGCAAGCAGCAAGCCCAGGAAAGTCTCAAGTTAGCAAGAGAAGGCGGCAGCTCCGAAGACGTCAGCATGGCGAAAGCCGACCTGGCCGAAGGCAGAGCCACGGTTGATCATATACGCGCTCAAATTGCCCAGACCTTTATCCGGGCGCCGGAAGACGGCTGGATTGTAAAACGCCATGTCCACCTGGGAGACATCAGCTCCGTCAGTGAACCCCTTTTCGAGATGGTGAAAAACAACCATCTTGAAGTGCGGGCGGAGATGCCTGAAAATGACCTGCCTCTTCTAAAACCTGGTCAGGGGGTAGAGTTCGCGACCCTGAGCAGACCCGACCTCAAGTTTAAAGGCATCGTTAGAGAAGTAAGTCCCATGGTGGATCGAGACACCAGGCTTGCCCTGGCTAGAATAGATATCCCCTTCGATCACAACGTCAGAAAACCGGGGATGTTCGTCAACGGTATCGTTGACCTCGGCGAAATCCCTTCCCTTACTGTGCCATCAAAAGCGGTGCTTGATCGTGATGGAAGAAAAATCGTATTCGTATTTAAAGAAGACAAAGTTTTCTCCCGCATAGTCAAAACGGGCGAATCTTTCGAAAACCATACCCAGATCCTCTCCGGACTTAAAAAAGGAGAAGCGGTGGTGGTTACCGGCGCAGGCTTCCTCAAAGACGGAGACATAGTCAGGCTCGGCGAAGAAGGGAAAATTCAAGATTCCGACTCGACCCTGAGCGCCGACCAGGGAGCTAAGTCCACCGAGAAATGAACCTTCGTTATATATCGGCCTGGTCCATAAAAAATCCAATTCCGGTTTTGGTCCTCTTCCTCGGCATGACCGTCGCCGGAATCGTCTGCTTCAACGCATCATTACGCGCCCAAGCCTCTAGTTCTGCCAACCATGCCACAACACCATCGCCATCATTCACAACGGGCAAAGGCGTTTCCATCACATCACCA
>JAUIJG010000574.1 GCA_030431355.1 bacterium | reverse complement strand
CTTTTCCGTTCCTGGTCCTGGCAGCTGCGGTGGACTCAGCATCTGCCGAGCCGGACTTACCGTTAGAGCCGTTCTTTGTAGCATCCACACTTTTCTTGCTAGCAGGCAAAACTCTTTCCTCCCTGATTAAGCACAAGCCAGGAATCGAAATCATGTTTCTCATCCTAAACAAATATACCCAGAACTAGAGATGCGGATATAGAATAGGTGCTTAGATCATGGCAAAGAGTCAAAATAAAAAAAGCAGCGTGGCCGGGAAGGTAATTCTCGCTCTATTGGTCATACTTATTTTTGCTCTGTTTATGCCGTTCTCCAATCTCTTTTTGAAAAGAGCGAGACCCTACAAAGTCGAGGGAAGCGAGGAGTTCAAAAGGGTTTCAGCGATCCTGCATCAGAAGTGCGCCGACTGCCACACTCCGGAGTTGACAGCCTATCCGGTTTACTCGTCGTTTCCCCTGGCCAATCAGATCATAAAACATGACATTAAAGAAGCCCAGGGGCATATGATCTTCTCCAGAGAGTTTCTCTCGGGACAGAAAAAACCGACAGCGCTGGAGTTGGCAAGAATCAAAGCAGCTTTTCTCGATGGCGATATGCCACCTAAAATCTACCTGGCCCTTCACTGGGATGCCAGGGTTACACCGGAAGACAGAGAAGCTCTTCTAAACTGGATAGAACAACTCAAAAATTAGCAAGTCCTCCTGATTATATGTATGAATGTATAATGACTCAATGTTCAAAATTAACTCAGCAAAGTTACTGATTGCGGCTCTGAGCTTAGTGATATTCAGCCATTCGATAGAAGAAGCGAAGGCAGAAGAGAGCGATTGGTCGAAAGAAGAGACCCGTCTAACCCGAGAAGACTTCATCCGGCTCTATTTCTCCTGCCATCTGGAGAATTATCAGACCACCGAAAAGTTAAAAACATACTTCATCCCCAATGGATCTCCTGGAGCCGCGGTACTGTATCTGGTGAAACCGGTGGTCGTACCGGAATCAGATCTGCCCACCAGGGCAGATTTAGAAGGCTCATTGAAACAGAAAGCTCTTTTATATAGAAGCCACGTTGACCAAGTGCTTAAAGACCCTTCGATGAAGAAGAGATGGCCCGATGCCACCCCGAAAAACAACCTGATTATTCATTTTGTCGACTCCCATGCGCCAAAGCAAAAAACAGTTGCATTATTTGTCGGAGACAAATTTTTTTTCGACCAGGACAAAGTAAAAATAGAGCTGGAAAAGATAAAAAAACGGGTGGGAGAGACGGCTTTTTATGGGAAATAAAAGCCGAAAGCGATTATTCAGGCGAGGGAAGAGAGATTTGACCGAGAGCAAAATCAGCACTTGTCTAAGACTTTGTATGGGGCTCAGCATCGCCTTGACTGCATCCGCCACCGATCCCGCCCTGGCCAGCGGACCTCCTTCTTCCAATGCTAACGGTACAAAAGCACCAGCTCCACAGCTATCGGTTCAGGACATACAGAAGCAGATAGAAAGCCGACTAAACAAAATTTGGTCCGGTCTGCCACAGCTTCCTCCAGGTACCGCCATACTCGACTTTACCATCAATCAAAGCGGCGCCCTCTCGCAATTAAGCCAGGTCAAAAGCAGCGGTAACGCCAATTTTGATAGAGCCGCCACCGGCACAATTAAGCGAGTGATTCCTCTTCCGAATCTACCTTCTCACCTGGCAGTCAATGCCCTGCGCTTGAGAGCCGAATTCACAAGTGGAGAGAAAAGACATGTGGGCTTGGGATTTGCGCCCTTTGATAGCTTTGAATCTAACTCTTCCCCTGTCAGGCCCCAGACCGGGACCCCGGTTTCAACCACTTCAAATTCAGGTCAAGCTCCTGGTCCCAGCCATAGTCCCAGTCCCAAGACTGTTCCAAACAGGAACGCGAGCACTAACCCAATGCCCGGAGCCACCGCCGGAACTCCCCCTGTACAGGTGCAAGCACAACCTTCCCCGGACCCTGCAAAGACTGCGATGACGCTCTACAAGCTTACAAATCTAGGTGTGGTGTCGATGAACGCTGGTGACTACGAAACAGCCATCAGCAAGCTGGAAGAAGCCCTTTCCATAGATAAGAATCATACGGTGGCAAGACAAAATCTTGCCATAGCCTATAACAACTATGGCTTGAAGCTGAAAGACAAGCCGATGGAAGCCCTGAAGATATATCACAAAGCCATTGCACTGGACCCGGGCAACACCATGACCAGAAGCAATCTGGAAGCCCTGATCACAATAATCGGCAAGAATCCTGGATCTTTCCAGGACCGAGTATGGCTGGCCGAGCAAGCCCTGAGTCAGGGCGACAAAATCGGCGCCAGACTTGAATACCAGGCTGCTCTGAAGTTGAAAAATGACCCGGTCGTTTTGGCCAAGCTCAATTCCCTGGATCACCCCAAAGCTAACGTCGTTAATGCTTCAGGCAACCCACCGGTTAAGACGACGGTGCCG
>JAUIJG010000113.1 GCA_030431355.1 bacterium | reverse complement strand
GATGCATTGTTAAAGAGTGAGCTGCCTCTACCTCAATTGGAGCTGGATTTCCACGAAGTCGCCGAAGCGGCCCCCTCCGGTAGTGAAGTCGTCGACTTCAATACCTACAGTAATTCCTACGATAACGCCATAAGGCTTTGCGCTGGAGGCACCACGGAAAAACCGCTGGTGGTAGACCATGGAAATGGCGCCAGCACCCTTTATTTCACCGACTCCAACAATGTTCCCGTGGTGGTTCAAAGAAGAGAAACTCTGATCCGGGACGAAGGCTCCCCGGTGCCTAATCGCAGCGCCAATTTAGTGCACAAAAGGATAGAGTTCCTCAATCTTGATGAAGGGGTCACAGCCGCTGTGGAATTGACTCCTCCGACCCTGGATGAGAGACTTGACCACCGGCTCATATCCCCCCGGGACAACTACCAGATCTCTGTTGTTGACAGAAACGAAGGAACAGCCTACAAGTATTCATTTCCAAAATCCCTGGGTGACGGAACCACCCTCAGACAGGATCTGGAACTACTTAGAGAGCACCACCGGAAGCTAAATGAACAAAGCAGCATGAACTGATCTGATCTAATCTGATCTAACCTGATCAAAGAGTCAAAATCGCCTGCTCTCGGTCTCTCTCCACAATGGCGCGGGCTCTTCCCTGGCTGCGCGGAAACTCTCTTCCGCGCATCAACAGATTATGATCATAGGACTCCGGAGCAAAACTGGTACAGAAAAAACCGATGGCATCATCTACGGAAAATTCTCGGCAAGAAAAGATATCCAGGGTGGCAAAACCTTTGTCCGGAAAAGTATGAATTGAAATATGGGATTCGGCGATCAGTACAACTCCGCTCAATCCCCAGTCTTCCTCAACCTTACCTTGATAGCGGAACACATATGGTGGCATGCTCTTGGTCATATCGAGACGCAAAGGAAATGCGTCCAGCATTTCACTCAAGCCGTTGAGGTCGGCAAGACTTTCCCTGGGGCAGCCATAGGCCTCTAAAATTAGATGTGGTCCGAACATTTTTTCCCCTTCCAGAAGAGAGGACCTGCTTGAAAATAAGGCGACTATTCTACAGCAATTCTGAAGGGCGGAAGTGTTCTATTTAGGAACCTGTATTAATTCAAACTAACACCACCGAAATCAGCTATTGATGCCAATCTCAGCTATTGATATTGCTGATATCAAAGCCCGTTTAAATCCTGATTTTATGGGCGGAAACCTTCATGCTGTCACCAAAGTTGGTATTAATGTCACCGATGAGGTTATTGGAAGCCTGAACCCAGAATTGCGAACCGACAAGGATTACCATATTGCGTTTGCCATTCTTGAAGTGAAGCATAACCGGATCTTCTCCCTTATGAGAGTTGAGAATATCCTTGAGGCGGTGTAAATCCGAAAAAGACTGCTCCTTATCGATGAATACATCAACCAGGCTGGCATCGGCGATACGCCTCACCGAGTTAGTGGTCACCGAAAAACTATCTTCAAACTTTCGAATTTTTCCTTTGATCAGAAGAAGAGACTGAGGTTTAAGCACATCTTCATCGAGTTGTTCAAGGATATCGCTATAGATAACCGCTTCGCACTTACCGGTGAGGTCCTCCATCTGAACGATTCCCAGAAGCTTATTCTTCCTTGTCAATCTCTTCTGGACACTGTTGGCCAGTCCCCCGACAATTACGGTGGTACCATCCTTTATCTCTTTAAGCTCTTTGATGGGATGGGTAGTGATGTATTTAAGCCGGTTCGCAACCCGCATCAAAGGATGGCTGGTCACGTAGAATCCAAGCAATTCATGTTCCATGAACTGCAACTCGGCTTCCGAGTACTCACCCCCGTCACCTTTCAGGGGTTGGTCAAGGGTGACACCACCGGCGTCTCCATCTCCTATGCTGAAAAGGCTCATCTGACCGCTTGCTTTCTGGCTCTGGGCCCGGGCTGCCCGGTCAACCAGATCATCAAGATTTTCCAGGGCTTGCTTCCTGGTAATATCCAGGTTAACGCAGGCCCCACTCTTGATGAGAGCCTCCAGACATCTTTTGTTCACAACCCGCAGGTCTATTCGGCTGAGAAAGTCCTGGAACGACTTATAGTCGCCTTCACCTTCTCGCTTCTGGACAATCTCCGCGATGGCTGCTTCGCCCACATTCTTGACCGCCGAAAGACCGAATCGGATAGAGCCACCATCCACGGTGAAGTCAGAACCGGAGATATTAACATCCGGCGGTCTTATGTCGATGTCCATGGCCTGACATTCGGCGATGTATCCCTGGACTTTCTCCTGGTCTCCCGCCACCGATGAGAGCAGCGCGGTCATATACTCGACCGGATAATGGGTCTTGAGATAGGCAGTCTGGTAGGTAATTAGTGAATAGGCCTGGGAATGTGACTTGTTGAAGCAGTATTCGGCGAACTGCAGCATGGTATCGAACAGCTTCTCGGAAATCTCCGATTTAATTCCGTTGTCAGCGCAACCTTTATAGAAGATAGCCCGGTGCTTCTCCATCTCCTCCGGCTTCTTCTTACCCATCGCCCTTCTGAGCAAGTCGGCTTGACCGAGGCTATAGCCGCCGAGCTGCTGAGCAATCATCATCACCTGTTCCTGATAGACAATCTGTCCATAGGTGTCTTTCAAGATAGGCTCCAGCTCCGGAGTCATATAGGTAATCTTGGCTCGTCCATGCTTACAGTCGATGAACTTATCGATCATGCCCGAATCCAGTGGACCGGGTCTATAGAGTGCGATAAGCGCCGAGATATCTTCCATGTTGGAAGGACGCATGTCCCTTGCCACCTGACGCATTCCCGAACTTGTCTCTAACTGGAATATACCGGCCAGGTCGCCATTACTTATGGTCTGAAAAACCTTCTCGTCATCCATGGGCAGCTTGTCCACATCGATGTCGATGCCCCGGGTTTGCTTGATGATCTTAACCGCCTTACTGATCATGGTGAGGTTACGCAGACCGAGGAAGTCCATCTTCACCAGGCCGACATAAGCCAGATCTTCCATATAGAACTGGGCTATCTTGGCGCCGTCGTTATTACGCTGCACCGGCACCAGATCTTCCAGGGGAATATCCGATATGACCACACCGGCTGCGTGCATACCAAAGGTTTTGTTCACCCCTTCCAGCTTCTGGGCGAGATCCACAACCTGCTGAACCTCTTCCTCCGACTGGTAGATTTGTTTAAACTCCGGATGCTCAGCCACCATGTCTTTCAAAGGTGTGGGCTTGCCCCGGGTGACCGGGATCATTTTGGCGATTTTATTCGACTCGGCGAAGGGAAACTCCAGTACCCTCGCCACATCTTTGAGAACCGCCTTGGAAGTCATCCGGTTGAAGGTGATAATCTGGGCAACCTTGTCGTCCCCATATTTCTCGGCACAGTACTTGAGAATTTCATCCCGACGTTCGATACAGAAGTCGGTATCGATATCAGGCATGGACTTTCTTTCCGGGTTGAGAAAACGCTCGAAAAGAAGATTGTATTTAATCGGGTCGATATTGGTGATACCAAGGGAATAGGCAACAAGGCTACCTGCCGCCGAACCTCGACCCGGCCCGACCGGGATATCATTCTGTCTGGCGAAATTGATAAAGTCCCAGGTAATGATGAAGTAGGACGGGAAGTCCATATCTTCGATGACCTTAAGCTCGGTCTTTGCTCTCTCCACATAATCTTCTGGGATCTCGTCCACTTCGAGCTTCTCTTTCAGTCCATCGAAAACAAGTTTGTTCAGATAGGACTCGGAGGTGTGGCCGGCAGGCATATCTACCTTGGGCAAACGAGGTTTACCGGCAAGCTTGATCGCCTCAACCTTGTCGGCAATTTCCAGGGTGCTGGTGATCGCTTCTTCGATGAGCTCGGAATCTAAGTGGTCACGAAATAGATAAGCCATCTCGTCACCGTTTTTGATGTATTCCCAACCGGTGAATTTCATTCGTTTTTCATCGGTGACATGTTTGCCCATGGACATACAAAGTAGGCAGTCATGGGCTCTGGCGTCATGCTTATTGGTGAAGTGAGAATCGTTGGTGGCAGCCAGCTTGATGCCCAGGTCCCGGGCAATCTTGACCAGCTCCCGGTTGACCTTCCTGTCTTCAGGCATACCATGGTCCTGAATCTCGATATAGTAATTGTCCTTCAGAACCTCTTTGTACCAGGCGGCTGCATCCCGGGCTTCCTTGTACTCATCCCTCAAAAGATGCTGACAGAGCTGGGCTCCCAGACAGCCGGATAAAACAATCAACCCCTCGGAGTATTCTTCGAGCATATCTTTGTTGATACGGGGCTTGTAATAGTATCCATTGAGATGGGCGCGCGAGTTCAACTTGACCAGGTTCTGATAGCCGGTCTTATTTTGCGCGATCATTGTAAGGTGATACAGGTCAGTTTTTTTCCGCTCTTCTATATCTCCGTCGATGATATAAGCTTCGCAACCTATGATCGGCTTAACCCCTCCCATCTCATGGCAGGTCTTAGTAAGCTCCACCGCACCATACATAACACCATGGTCAGTAATCGCCACGGCAGGCATGTTCTCCGCCTTAGCTTTCTTGACCAGGTCCTTTATCTTTGTAGCCCCGTCTAAAAGGCTATACTCTGTGTGCAAATGGAGGGGGACATAGGGACGAGGGCTCATGTTTATATCCTTGGAATTGTCGGTGATCGCAGGTAAACGTAGATAAACGAACTGGTCTAAACTAGCCGATAATTGATGAAAGTGCCGATGGCAGTCCGAATCGCCTCATCACCTAAATATATTCAGGTACACAGGCAAGATCAGGACAGATCTCTATATGTCGTCTTTCTTATACTCTCAATTTTAACGGTAAATCCGGTTTATGGCTCAAGAAATATATACGCAATTTCCTGACTTAAAGTTCAAATCCTGGCAAAATAGATCTACGACTGGACACAATGATCAAATTAATTCTCTCTGCCATCGCTTTTGCTGCCACGGATTGCCTTGATCCGTTATCCATTTCCGTCCAGGTTTATTTGTTGACAACAAAAAAAGCGATTCTCAACTCCTTCGGTTTCATCCTCGGCATTCTCTTATCAACATCTATATGCGGAATTGTCATTACCCTCGGCCCGGTCAAAGAGCTGGACAGTTTTCTGGCCCATCCCCATGCCGCTTACTTTATATTCCAGGGCCTGGTCGGTCTGGGACTGGTCTACGGTTCATACCATTACTGGTATCACTTCTCCCATATCAAAGCTGAACATCCCATGAAATTCAAAGTTAATCCCATCACCTGTTTCGTCCTGGGAGGAACTTTCACCATCACGGACCTGCCCACCAATATCCCTCTGCTCGCCCTGGCCGATGATCTGGCGCGCTCCCAGGCCAATCTTTTCTCTATTTCGGTGAGTTCTATCGCCTACAGCCTGATGAGAACTGCGCCACTGGTACTCATAACCAGTCTCTTCGCCATCAACCAGGAGAGGGCGGGCGAAGTGATAAAGGTCGTGGAAGAAAAATTGCTCAAGTGGGGGCATCTACTCGTGGCGTCCACAATCTCCCTTCTAGGAATTGCCCTGGCCGTGGATTCAGCCTTTTTCTTCATCACCGGCAAGCCGCTTTTTGTACCCTGATCGAAACTACCAATAGAAGCCAAAGTATCAAGCAACAAAAAACCGGGACTGCTCTTGTTGAGAGTCCCGGCGTTTAAATTCAATCACACAGTCAGACAAATTTTTTGAGGCTAGAAAACCATCTCACGCAGATGAGGAATCATGCGGCTCTTTCTGCTGTTTCGTCGTCTGGCAACATTGTAGCGGTGGGTGTCTTTGCGTTCGGTCTCTTCTTCACCATAGTGCTCGTTGTACATAGCAGCAGCAGTTTCTTGCTGTTCTAGCTGAGCAATGGCTTGCCGAAACCACATACGGAGGCAGCGACGCTCATCTGCTGTAATTACTTCTTCATTCATGTGTTCTAGCACTCCTATTGTTCATCATAAATGTAAGAACTAACGCTGCTTCCAAAAGCCCAGCTATTAGTCCAGACACAAGCCCCCGGGAATTCCGTACCATTGTTTCAGGTACTTCCGGAGAACTATTGAGATCCTTTTTCTTTGAACTGGAAGAAATATGATTCCGTCTTCTAAACGGCCTGTTTCCTGTCAAAAAGAGAAAGGTCACAATTCGATATTCTATGCACTTCTCAAGAAGGGGCAACACTTGACATCGGTTATTCTGATTAGTTCCGAATAAGATCCCGTAATCACCTGCCTGCCAATGCATTACAGACTCGACAAGAGGAGGTCTTTCCGGGTCAGATTAAGCGGAAGCCATTTTTTTTGCCTGAAAATCAGCCGCTGCAAAGGTCAAAAACCAGAAGATCGTTTTGCCGTTTTGCCTTCTGCGTCCTGGCAAAAATCGCTATTTATCCCGGGAGAAAAACCAGTTCAATACTATATAGACCCCGGGTAAGGCAAGCAATGGAAACCAGGCATGAAAGATAAGAGGCAATCCGGTCATGAATAAAAGCCAGCCGAAGCAAAGAGGATGCTTTCTCAAAAAGCCCCTTTGCAGTTCGGGAATATGACCCTGACCAGAGTGAATAATATTCTGTCTTTTTGCCGAAGAATCAGCCTCGCCCGTTTGTGAAACCGGATTCGAATCAGGCAGAGCATCCACTTCGGTTCCGACCGCGGCCAGGTAGTAGTCCGACTCGGCCAGATAAGGGATTGTTCTTGCACTCTTCAGTGTCTTAAGAATCACATAGAGTCCGGTCAGAACAAGACAGAGACCGGCACTGCGAAAAAAGCTGTTCACTCCGGCAAAATCAAAAATGCCCAGCTTCATGCTCAGGCATAAAACACATAGATTATTGTAGAGAAGAAGATAGACAAAAAGGCACAGCAGTTTTGTGCGTCCGGTGAATGAAAATCGCAACCGCCTGCCTTTAATAACCAGGCTCGAATCTGAGCCGGAATCAGGACTCCCGGAGATGGAAGAGTCTGGTTGAGCATCTTCCAGCACATCGATTCTGACTGTGGAGGCATGAAGATTATCGCTCAACAAAATTCTTCTTCGCACCACAAGAAAACCGGCGATTGCTCCCGATAAAAGACTGCTTGCCAGAAGAGCAGTCTCCTGCCAGTTCAGAAGAAGATGGCTCAAGCCCTTACGCACGCCGGCCATGGGCACCAAAACCAATACGGAAGCCAGAAGAGCACCGAGAAAGAGACCTGAGAACAGCCGGCGAAGCCTGTCTAAAGGGCTCACTTCCGGCAAATTTGAAGAAGGCATTAACTACTTCACCGATACGGAGCCGAGAATTTTAAGACAGCTACGCACTAATTCTTCTATATCTTCTTTATGGTCGGATTGAGCCTGGGCTTCTTTTATTGCCATATTTATCTCCGTTACCGTATAACCGAGACCTTCAAGAATATCCCTCACCTCTGCGTGGGTGTTGCCGCTTACCCCGGATGCGCCTTCTTCTGATACGACACCGCCTTCCGATGCCAGTAAATCATCTACCTTGGACTTCAGCTCCAGAACGATTCGCTGGGCTACTTTCTGGCCCACACCCGGCGCCTGGGAGATTAGCTTTTTGTCTTCAGCCTTAACCCCTTCGGCAAATTGACGGACAGAGAAAGTTCCGACTATGGCCAGGGCCAATCTGGGTCCGACACCGCTTACAGTCTGAAGAAGCTGAAACATTTTTCGTTCTTCCAGGGCGGCGAATCCGAAAACCGTCATATCGTTCTCTCTAACAGCAAGAGAAGTATGCACCATGACCTCTTCGCCAACTTCACCTATGGCAAGAAGGGTTCTGGAAGCCATCCAAATTTCGAATCCGACACCGGATACATCCAGGACAAGACGATCTACCGGACCTCCGGTGACATCTTTGGAATGAACGGTACCTTTCAAAAACGCGAACATTTCAAATGGCTAAAAACGGAATGGGTAAAAATATCGGGGCGAGAGGATTTGAACCTCCGGCCTTCCGCACCCGAAACGGACGCGCTACCAAGCTGCGCTACGCCCCGACAGAACTCCTAATTTTAACACGACTTGCTTATATTCACTCGGCCATCAAGCTACGATTGCCGCCTTCTTTATGGGCTTGCTCCACCGCGGCCCGGGCATGGGATATGAGAATCTTGCCTTCATCATCCATATGGGGCGCGAATTGACAGATTCCCACCGATGCGGTCATGTTTACAATTTCGTCTTCGGCGGTAAAAGTACTCTCTAAAAGGCTTGTTCTCAGGCGTTCGGCTACTTCTATGGCACCTTCTTTGGGAGTAACTGTCAAAGCTACTGTAAACTCAAAAGGTCCGGAACGCACCACTATGTCGGAATCCCGCATCTGGCGACCAACAATTACAGCAATTTGCGTAACGATTGAATCACACTTTTTCTGACCATGTTTTTTAAGCAGATCTTTTACATTGTCGATCTCCATGACGACAATGCTTAGAGGGACTCCATAACGCCTCGCCTGCCTGATACCCAGTCCGAGAAACTCGCCTAGATAGCGAGAGCTCTTAAGCTCCGTGAGCTGATCGGTCAAAGACAACTCTTTGATCTGAGCTTCCTTGCGCTTCAGCTCATCACGCAGCGACTTCTCTCTCAAAATACTCTTGACCCGAGCCAGGAGTTCTTCACTCTTGATCGGTTTGTAAATGATGTCCTCCGACTCAATCTTGTCGGTCTTGGGCAGTACGTCTTCCCGAGCCGCCAGGAAAATTATCGGGATGTCCTGGGTCTTCTCTTCTTTCTTCAGGCGCTGGAAAACAGCCATTCCGCCCATGAGAGGCATATTCAAATCCAGGATAATGACATCGGGAGTGCGCACCTTGCAGGCGGCGATGGCTTTGAAGCCGTCATTGGCAGAATCCACCGCATAGCCTGATTCCCGAAGAACTTCGCTCAGGAGAATTGTATTGGCCTGTTCGTCATCTACTACTAAGATTTTTTGACCGGTCTTCACGGATGATCCTTACATATGCTGAGAAGCAATAAAGCCTGGAAGTTATGGTTAAGAAGAAACCATCTTCTTACAACCTCCCAGATTTACCGTATGCCCTAAAATCTGAAAGATCTAATAGTGATAATATCCCCTTGATCACCTATCAACAATCACTTCTCGGACCTATAATTTCGATTATCGGAATAAGAAACTGCTCCCTCACCGGCGAAGCTTCATTTTCAAAGCGGGAATAATCTTTTTCGACTTTCGCAACAAAATTTTCCATATCCAGGCAAAAATAAAAACGTCCATATTTTTTCACCCTGGGAAGGCCTCTTTCAAAAAGTTTTCTTGTCCCTTCGCAATTACCACGAAGAAGGTGATAGTAGGCCACGGCAATTTGAATGATTCCCTGGATGAATTCCCTGTCCGGTTCAAGATAAGCCCTCCAGACATCTTCCAGGGTTTCATGGCAATCAAAAAACTGTCGGTCGTTAAACTGCCGAATACCTCTCAAAAACTCTTTTTCTAACTCTTCGGGAAGTTCCTTCAAAACAGCTGCGCTCAAGACAAATTCAAGAGGATAACCACTTCAGTATCCCCGGGCACCAGCTCCATTTCCGCCCGCACCAGGGTAAGAACAGAAGAGATGTTCGGCAGTCCGGAGAAGTCCAGGATCTTAGGTCCGGCCAAAATCATTGTATCCGGAATTACTTTGCCCGCATCACCCCAGTCAGCGTTCTCTTCCAGCAGTTTTTCCAGGGAGCCGATCGTCTCCGCGGCTAGAACCGATTGCCAGGCTGCGTTCTTGAACTGAAGGCGGATCGACCCGGATCTATCCAGGACCCGCAGACTGTTGAGCTTATGGTTCATCAAGCCAAGCAAGACCTTCTCAATACGCTCAGCTTTATAGACTTGAAAAAACTTTCCATCAAATCCAAGACCGACATCCGCCTCACTAACCCGCATTGAGTCGGCTACAAGTTTAACTCGCTCCTCCGCATTCATTTCCTCTTTGCGAACAGCACCATCGTTTTCGGTGGAAGCGGTGGCGCCGAAAGCCGTCGCCCTCACCACATTTGCCCTGGCATCCACCTCAACCTGCACCTCTATGGTAGCCGGGTCAGCGCCCATCGCTTCCACCGCCGCATGGGCCTCTTGCCGCACCCGGAGGATATCATCGTTGCTGGGATTTATGATTTGACGTTCCACGCATTCACGAATAAGCGCCATGGCTACTCCGATGGCGGAGATCACATCGGCATTTTGCGCAAGACTGAAAGACATATTCATGCGCCGGGCCACATGGGGAACTATTGCTGCGGCACCACCACCGCCACCAACAAGAGTGACCATCTCTCGATCAAGGTTATGATCCTTTATCAGAGCCTCCACCACCGGAATACACTTATAGGCGCTTAGATCGAGAATTTTCTCAGCAAGCTCTTTGCTCGGCTTTCCTGTCCTGGAAGAGAGAGCGCCGAATGCCTTTTCTATGCTCTCTTGAACGCCAATGGCGCAATCCCCATCAGGAACATAATCCAGTAAATTGGATGCGCAGGTTGGGGTGAGGGCAAAATTCACCGGGTTATCTCCCCCGTCCGAAACCTTGAACGAGACATAGTCTTCCGGGTCACCGGGAAGTGGGCTCACCGGCACTAATTCAATATCGCCCTCTTTGCTGTCTGCGATACTCTTTTCAAAGGATGCGTAGGACAGGTTTGCAATGTGGGCGCTTCTGGGACCAACCTCAATAATCTCGGATCCTTTAACCCTGGGTAGAGAGCCACCCGCAACACCTTCGGTCCTCACATCAAGAGTTTTCATATAGATCCGATGTCCACCCACTTCGGCCGTTCGAATTTTTGCTCGTCCGTTGGCGATGGCGGAGATATCAGTGCTGGTACCACCAACTTCAAGGAATATGCCGTCCGAGATGTGCAAAAACATCATGGCGGCAGCAACTCCTGCGGCCGGTCCGGAGAGCATTGTTAGAATCGGACGCTTGCGCATCGACTCAATATCCATCACGCCACCATCCGAGCGCATGATCATAACCGGTGCTTTAATGCCTGCTTCCCTGACACTACTCTCGGTCATGTCGGCGCTTTCAATCATCTTGGGTAGCATGGAGGCGTTGATCACTGCAGTTCTGGTACGCACTTTGAAGCCATACAATTGGGATACTTCATGGCCTGCCGTGGCAAAATAGCCCAGTTCCCGAGCCCGGTGAACAGCTCTCTTCTCTGCTTCGACATCGTCCACCGAAAATGCCTGGGTGACGGCAAATGCTCCAGCTCCAACCTCGGCCAACTCCTTGAATATTGAATCCAGGCGGCTTTCGTCAACTCCACTTTTAACATCTAAATAGCGATGATACGTCTTGAGGTGTTTACCTGGAGCAAGCTCGATCTGCTTCAAATCAGATACCTGCCTGGAGATGATACCGTCAATCCCTTCACCCAGACAGACGATGCCCACCGGAGCCACGTCACCTTCCAGAAGTGCATTGGTGGCCTGGGTGGTACTATGGGCGATGAAGCCTACCTGATCAGGCTCAATCGCCGCCCTGGCAAGAAGTATTTTGAGAGATTCGATGATACCGGCGGCAACCCCTTCTTTCGCCCGGTGGCTGGTGGGCACCTTGACCGACTCTAGGAGCTGCATGGTGGCAGTATCAATGGCCACCGCATGGGTAAAAGTACCGCCAACGTCGATACCGATTCTAACCGAATTCGTGGAAGAGGAAGCCATACTAAACATATCCTAGTAGACAGGCGAGAATAAGACCACCAATCACCGCCAGCCAGGCGAAGGCGATGGTCTTCTTCAAAAGGGCGTGGGTATCAGTGCCCAGGTAGGTGGCAATCCAGATATTGTGCGTATTTGTAGGATCGCAAATTCCCTGGACCTGCCCCACCGACATAAGCATACCCATGATCGCCTGACCGCCCAGAGCGGTGCTGTTTTGTATCAGTTTTACCAGTCCACTGCCCATTCCCCAGAGACTGAGCGGTCCCCGGTAGAGAGCCAGAGGAGCCAGTATAGTGAAGACGATAACATAAGGCAGCGGCGAAGTAGGAACCACCGTGGCAATCAACGGTCTGATTGAACCGGCGATGGACTCGTTACTGACCGCGTTTATTAGCATCCCTATGCCGATCATCAGAAACACGGCCGGAATCACTGTGGTGATACCGTCAATTATCGACCTGGTAATCTCATTCACCGAAGTGCGACTCCAGGTGGTTAGCACACCATATATAATGGCAAAGACAAAGGCGGCAATTATTTCCCACCCGAAGCCCAGAACCAGAATCAATGGCACCAGAGGCGTAATCAGAGCCATGCCAGGCAAATTATCATTACCTTTTCTGTGGCGCATGACTGCTAGAATTGAAAGTACAAGCGTTAAAACAAGAACAGCCTGGAAAGAGACCTCCAAAAGTGGGTTTCCAGAAACTGCGACGGAAGTACTCGTTTTTGCCAGCGCATCAGCTCCCTGGTTGACACCGCCGATTCCACCAAAACCACAAAACAGAAAAGCCGCACCGATAGAGAAGAGAGAGCCCAGGACAAGGTAGATTGAATTCTTCCAGTTCTTCAACTCCAGGGCAAGAAACAGAAGAACCACGGTGGCTATCAAACATGAAAAAGGAATGACAAAAGCGATAATCTTCTCTTTCTCTACCCCTAGAACATCGATGTAGAGCGCCCAGTTGGCAAGGTTAAACATCCCGCCCAGACTAATACCAAACAGATACAACGCTCCTGCGGTGGTATTCGAGACTCCCAGGGAAAGCATAACCGGAAGAACGATGGTGCCTACCATTATCACAGCCCCGAGACCACCAAGGGTAGAGAAGAGCAGGGCCGTGACCAGAGTTAAAATCATAGCCAGTACATAGGGATTGTCGCCGGCAAACTCAGCCACCCATCTCACCAGAGCCCTGGCGATTCCCTGGCGATTCATAAGTTCTGCCAAAACCGCACCGAACATAGTGGTGGTGTAGGCGTTATGCAACTTCATCGACCCTTTGCCGATCACTTCATTGAGAATATCCGCGGCCGGAATTCCTCCGATCACGGCGATCAAAAGTGCCATCACAGGAAGGGCAAGTAATGCCGATACTCTTCTGGTATACATCAGAGCAGCCATTACTAAAAAAACGATGATGATGAGAGCTGGAATCAAAAAGGTCATCTAGGGCCTTATTTATATAAATCAAAAGGTAATGATCAACCTAATGACCCTCAGCTGTCAAGCCGGTCGGGACAGTGAATAGAGCATGGACACCAGTTGGACGCTACCTGGACATAGACTGGATACAGACCGGATATAGCCCGATCCAGAATAGAACCCGAATAGAACCTGAATAGAAGGTGAGCAGAATTCGAAGAGAATTTGAGAGGCTCACCGCTTGACTCGGTCTAAATATTCCCTGGACTCTTCGAACTCGATTCTGTAAGCACTGTAGGTTCTAAAAGCGGCTTCTATCG
>JAUIJG010000112.1 GCA_030431355.1 bacterium | reverse complement strand
GCTTATATTTGGGGTTATACAGGAATCTCAGATGACCACCGAAAGCGAACGCGAGCTACTGGCTTACGATCTCAGCAAAATAGACTGCCTGGCCCAGCTGAAAGCCTGGCAGGCGCCCTGGAACAAATGCTGGACCGAGATAAGCGCCCTGGAAGAACGCTGGTCTGTCGAAGAGATAGAGCAGATGGTGGATGAAAGGGCCCGTCACCCGGACTACCATCAAAACAAAAGAATCCCCTATCCAGAAAACGGCTGGATAGAAGACATGCTCCGGGCGACCCAGCCGGGCATCTTAGAGCTTCAAGTGATATCCCTTATCCTGGCGAATCTTGGACGAACCATGAGCCACGATATTAAGTCTATGTTCGGCAACCTGACCGAAACCGAGCTGAAAGAAAGAGAAGAGGGTCTGGCAATTCTCAAAGCTTCCATAGAGGCTTACTCTAATTATCGCCCCAAAAAAGACCGAGACCCCGAGGGCGAAAGACTCCTGGAAAACACCAGAAGACTGAGCCTTAAGACCCTGGAGATGGCCCTTGCCAGCCTTCTCTACTGTGGTGACGATTCTCCGGAACAAAGTCCAGAACAAGACCTGCAGAACTTCTCTTCAGAATCCCTGGCTATCCGAATCAAAGAGTTGATAGACCACGCCCAGGAAACAGCCCAGTACATGAAAACAGAATCTGTTTTCGGCTCAGACTCGCCGGATCCACTAGAGGAGAACAATGACGCTTACTCCCCACTACCGGATCCAGCCACCAGAAATGATACCAACCCCAAGCACTTGCTCCACGAAGCCTGCGAGACTCTTCTGAGAAAAGATGGAGAGCAAGAGATTGCCGCCGCCAGGGTAGAAAGAGCTTTCCGACTTCTTCCTCCTTTTTTACATCCAGGTACCATGGATCTGTTGCCTGAGCAATTAAAGAGAGCAGCAAGTGAGTACAAAAATACTGAATACATAGACGACAGTATTCTTACCCTCTCATTTCTTGCTGAAAGTTTGAGCACCATAGAAGAGTATGAACTGGCAAGACAGGTGATTCTTCTGGAGCTTGCCCTCATGGAATTAGACAGCAAAAGAGTAGGTGGCTATGAAAAAGACACCGACGAGCTCTTCTGTCTCAAGCCACTCGGCTATTGCCTCTTGGCCCTGAAGCGATATGAAGATGCAGTCTCTGTCCTGGAAAGATCCATTACCCTCTGCCAGGCTTGTATAAAAACCCGGGATATAACCGGAAGAGCCCTGGACCCTTATCATCTCCTGGCCGAAAAGCTCAAACTCTGGATTTGCCTCAAATTCATGGGTCAGGATTCAAAAGCAATGGGGTTATGGAAAGAGATTAGAGCCCTGGATAATTTCAGTATCGATATTGACGGATTTTTCGATTACGCCCTTCACCAGGGACAGTTTGAGGAACTCAGCTTGATCCTGGAACAAATTCTTGAAGTCTCCGGCGAAGATACCCCGGAGACAGAAGAAGCGTTCGAGCTTAAATGGTGGATAAGGGAGAAGATTCAAAAGGGCAATTCTGATTCCAATACCAATAGCCGACCGGAACAAATAACCATGGCAGAAAAGTATGTAGCCTATCTCGAAGCCAGGGGAAAGAAAGAGATTTTGACCCTTTTGAAAGACAAGAAAACCCTGGACATCTGAGCTGTGATGAGAAAAGAAACGAATCTCATATTCCTCAGCCTTATCTTTGCGACAGCGCTATCTTCGCCCGGAGATGCACTGGCCCAGGGTCAAATCTACCGGGACGGCAGCACCTTGAACTATCCGGCCTATCAAAGTTCAAGAGTGGAGCCGGACTACCAGGGTCAGGACTATCAGAGCCAGAGTCAGAACCAGATCTATTCAAATCCCTATCCTAATTCCTATCCGGCAAATAGCTATCAACAACAGCCTTCCTATCACTATCCGGTACAGACCCCAAACTATCCCGAGCACATGGACTACCAGCCGCCTCCGGTACAGTCATACAAAAGAGCGCCCCGGATGCAATACCAGAACGCCGGTCACCAGGCGATGCCCACAGCCCACTTCGGTTCCCCGAGACCGACCTATCATCCACCCAATACCAACTACAGGATGAATTTCAAACAACAGATGATGAAAGCAATCATGGGAGGAGGTGGCGGAAACTCAGGCCAGGACGATGGAGCGACAGACCGCTCCTATGATCAGCGCTCGGTGGCCCTCTCCCAGGCAGACTCGGCCGAGTCCTGCGCGGACCGTGCCCAATACGGCTCCCGTGACGCAAGGAAAGACGCAGCCTACGAAGCCAGATCCCACGCGAATAGGGCAAGAGCCGCCGCAGAAAGAGCCCAATCCGCTGCTTCTTCCGGTGATGATGCAGCCAGGGGATACGCCTCCGACGCCTGGGCTGCCGCAGATCGAGCAGCCTCGGCCGCAGACAGGGCCGAGAGCGCCGCCAATAGAGGAAGCGGCTGGTGAGCTTCCTGAAACATGAAGAGAAATTCCCGAAAAAATCAGCCCTATCTATCGTATAATTAGCCTCTTGCCAGATTAGTCCGGCATCGATTTATAGTTTTCACAGGAGTTTCAGGCATGACAATTGTGCAAGGGTTATGCACCTGGATAGACGCGGATTCCAGGATTAAATAGAGTTACTTCTCCATGAAAACAACAACTGAATATCTTCCCCTCAATGAGACAAGTAATGTCTTAATCACTGGAAGCACCGGACTTATAGGTGGCGAGCTTCTTAAACGGCTTATTTTAGGCTTGCCGAAAAGAGCAGGTTCAATCTGGAGTCTGGTTAGAGCCAATGACAGGGACCATGCCCAAAAAAGAATTCTGGAGCGCCTGGAAAGGTCGGGCATACCTGCCGGAACCCTGGACAAAGAAGCATTCAAAGCTCTTAGAGGCGATGTCACGAAAGAGAACTGGGGTTTAGACTCCGGCGATATGAATGAGCTTTCTCAAAGTGTGGATATCATCATTCACTGTGCTTCCGATACATCTTTCCTTTATAGCCAGGAGATCTATGAGAGTAATGTTGCCAGCATCAAAAACCTTATAGAGCTGGCTGGGAATTTCAAAAAGCCACCGCTTTTGATTTATATAAGTACGGCGGCCAATGTCGGCGACATAAGCGATGAGAATGTCACCGAAGAGAAACTGAGAAGCGAAGATACAGAGCACCACAACCTGTACACCCGCTCAAAAGCCGACTGCGAGAAGTTGCTCAAAGACGCAAATCTTCCCTATCTGATTTTTAGACCCAGTATCGTACTCAGTGCCGGAATCGATGATCCTGAGTTTGCCAGCTCAATACTCTGGATGATACCACTTATTTATAGCTTCGATGCCCTGCCTATCAAAGGTAATTCACGCATAGACGTGGTGCCGGTCGGCTTCGTCTGTGAATCCATACTAGAGCTTCTCTCCAAAAAAGATTTAAAGCACCGCATCTATCATATCTCTGCCGGCAGGGAATACGCCTCCTCGGTGGAGGAAGCTTTCACCATCGCCGATCACTACTATGGCAAGAACAAAGTGGAGCTATTGTCTCCTGAGAGTTGGAGCAGAGACGCCCAGAAGACCTATGTAAACAATCGAGAGCGCCGGGAGCTATACCACCGCATCAAGTATTACTTTCCATTCTTGAACATGAACGTGGTCTATGACAACCAGAGACTGAAAGAAGAACTTCCCGGTCTCAAAATAGATAGATTGAAAACCTATATGCCCAATCTACTCTCCCAGTTCGACACCAGACAAGCCCTGAAAGAGTCGGTTAAACCATAATCGTATTAAACCGCTTGCAGGCGGCTTCTACCGGGTGGCATTCACAGTGGTCTGGATAACTTTCGAGAGCATCCAGGATGACACCAGACCCATGTTCTGCTCTCGCACCTGGGGATTTTGCAGCTGCGATTCTTCAAAGATCAAATGTTCTCCCGGGACGGCAAGAAACACTTTGTCTTCACTGGCCAGTTCATTGAAAAGGTCCCAGGTGCCTTCCGGCTTGACCAGCTTATCTTTAGTCCCCTGAACAAACAGAACAGGCATCGGCTTCAATTTAGAGGCGGCTTTATGATTGCCGTTCATAAAAACTTGAAACTGAATCAGCTCCTTGGGAGATAGGTCCAATCTGTCGAGGGGATCCCCTTTCCACTCCTGCTTGAGTCTCTCATCGGTGGTTGCCTGATTGACTATATCGCTTCCGATATCAAACTCCCGGCGCTTGGGACGCAAAATGTTCATGGCCACTTTCACACTGGTCTTCTTCTGCTGAAAACGCTCTTCGGCAGGTACGGAAGAGATCAGACCATCCACCAGCTCCGGATACATGGAAGCAGCCCGAAGAGCGATAGCACCGCCCATGGACTCTCCCATAATAAAGACTGGCATATTAGGCTGTTGGGCCCGGATAGTTGAAAGCATGACCTTGACGTCCGCCAGACAGCCGTCAAAATCCACCTGGGTCTTCCCGCCGGCATTCATCCAGGCTCCGAAACCACGCACATCCATGGCATAAACCGCCACACCCCGGCGTGAAGCTTTCTCTCCAAAAAACTGATAGGCTCCGGAATGAAGTCCGAGGCCATGCACACAAAGCAGGGCAACCCGGGGACGAAAACGTGGATTGATCCAGGTTCTGTAAGGGGGAAGCTGACCGACCGCCTCAGTAGACGCGCCCTGCTTTCTCTCTTGCTTCTTCTCCTGTTTCTTCTGGCGCCTCTCCTGACGTCTTTCTTTGACCCGGGACCTTAGAGACTCCGCCCTTAGACCGCATTTACCATCGGGACTCACCCAGGGCGATATAAACGCGCCCCCGAATATAATTGAGATCGCAAGAGCCGCCGAAAGCACAGGTCCGGTCTTCGGTCCAGAGAAGTGAGAATTGCTCGAAAAAAACATTTATACCTCGCCAGAAAAGGAAATCTGATTCTACCTCAAATCAAGAAACGGGGAAATTCGAGGACCGATAGCCGGGGGGAGACGACAAAGAAGTTATAATGTTTTGAGGAGCTACCGAATTTTCCCAGATGCAGAATCAACCAGATAAAGACCCTGCCGATTCAAAAGGGCAAAAAACGCACCCTGAAACAATGTCCAACCCGGAAACCGATCCCAACGAATATGACGAGCCGGATTTTGATCCGGAAGAGAGTGTCTACGAGCTGGACCCTTTTGTGCTGCCCGGGGAGACGATGACCCAGGAGATTGCTCCGGTAAATTTCCAATCCCCCCTGACCAGAGAAGACATTAACAAACTAGATAAATCCGCCGTCCAAGCCAAAGAAGACCAGGTGGATACGATCCCTCCGGGGGAAGCCAAAGATGATTGGCTCGCCAAGCAGACAGGCAAAGGCGACCAGAACAAAGATAAGCCGAAGAAAAAATCCACAGGCAGACTATCCTACGCCAATCCTGATATTCCGCTAACTGCCGACGAAAGAAGGATGCTCTTCGAGTTCGAACAGAAGAAAAAATCGGTTCGAAAAGAGTATTCGGGCGACCACAGAGTGGGCAGTGTCATAGCCGAAAAATACGGGATCATAGAAGTCCTGGGCAAGGGCAATATGGCCACAGTTTACAAAGTCAAAAGTTTCTCGGAAGGCAAAATCTACGCCGCCAAAACCTCTAGAGCAAACGCCACCGCCGAAGATCTGGAACGCTTTGACCGTGAGATACAGACCCATTCCAAACTCACCCACGCAAATATCGTGGAGTATATCGAAACCGTAGTGCTTCCGGACGGCTCCAAATTTCTGGTGATGGAAAATGTCAAAGGTATCAGCCTCCACGATGTGCTCGATATCCATGGTCCCATAAAACAGGTTGGAAACATCTGGTCTATTCTCTCTCAAATCTGCGATGCCCTGGATCATGCCCACTCAAAAGGAGTTATCCACCGGGATCTCAAATCGGGCAACGTGATCCTGTCAAAGAAAACCAGCGAGCGCATGGAAGTCAAGATCCTTGACTTCGGCATAGCCCAGATCGATGACATCAACGCTCTGAAGATAACCAGCCCGGGACGTTCCGTCGGCTCGCCGCTCTATATGAGCCCCGAACAATGCCAGGGGGACGAACTCACCAAAGCATCGGACATTTATGCCCTTGGAGTGCTCTCCTATGAACTGGTTACCGGCGCGGTGCCCTACAATTACAACACCGTATATGAGATCATGAAATCCCACTGCGACCCGGATATAAAACCCACATCCTTGGTGAAAAAACTCCCGGACGTGCCCCATATAGACCATCTGGAAAGAATTATTTTCAAAGCCCTGGAGACTGAATCGGCCATGCGTTTCGATTCGGTGGTTGAATTTAAAACTGTTCTCCAGGACTGGTACGCAAGGGTGAGAGAAAGCCAGAAAAGTAGCCTCTGATGCGGGATAACCAATCCGAACTCTGTCCTAAATGTAGAATGCCTGTGACAACCATGGGCTCCGGAACCAGTCCGGGCACCATCACCCAGTGGCTCTTCATCTGCCGCTGCCACGCGCCGGAGATGGACCTGCCGGAACAATCCCTGCGCATATGCAAAAGCTGCGGCAAAGCCATTTCTGAAGGTAGAAAGGGAACCTTTACCCAGTTCATTTTCCGGGCCGAAGTTTGCTCCTGCGATAGACCGGAAGCGCCGGAAGATTTGATTGAGAGCATGGAAGCCAGGACTCTTGAGGATAACACAGGCGAGATCCAGGACCTCAGTGAGGAAGCAGAGCTGCCGGTGGAAGCGGATATCTTTCCCCTGGAGAGATACAAGCCTCTTAAGGAGTTAGGCTCGGGAGCCGCCGGTAAAGTCTACCTTGCCCGGGACAGATTGCTTGGCAAGGAGGTGGCGGTAAAGACCCTCCATCAGCTTACCGGCGAAGATTTGATAGCGTTCCAGGACGAAGCCCGGGCGACCAGCCTTCTTCATCATGATGGTATCGTAAAAATCATAGATTTCGGTGTAATTCAATCCGGCACACCGTATATGGTGCTGGAGTACATCCCTGGGCTATCCTTACTTGAACATTTAGAGCGTCATAAAACAATGCCCTGGCAAGTGGCAGTGGACATTTTCATCCGGGTTGTCCAGTCCCTGGACTATGCCCATTCGGAAGGCATATTGCACCGGGATGTGAAACCCAGCAATATCATCATCTACACCAATGAGTTGGGCGGCACCGAAGTCAAACTCATCGATTTCGGCGTGGCCCAGGTGGAAGCGAGAGCCGAAAAGGAGCTTGAGATCCAGGGTCGCACCATAGTCGGGACCCCTCATTATATGAGCCCGGACCAGGCCCAGGGCTATACTTTCACAAGCCAATCGGACATGTATTCAGTGGGCTGTGTCATGCATGAATGTCTGACCGGCTCACCTCCGTTTTCGGCGGAGACCCCTCTGGAGCTTCTCAGGCTCCATGCCGAAGAGAAGATCCCGGCCATAGAAGCGCTCGGCCAGGACGGCGAAAGGCAGGAGATCCCCGGAGATCTGGAGCGCATAATCAGTAGGTGCCTCGAAAAAGAGCCAGAAGATAGATACCCGTCCATGCAAAGCCTGCTTGCCGACCTTAACAATCTCAAGATGGAAGCGCTGGGTAAGACAGCCGGTGAAGAAGAAGTCGAGACGGAAACTTCCCCACAAAAGAACAAGCTACCATTGTATCTGGTGTTGGGAATGCTTGCCCTGGCGGTGGTAGGTTTTCCCATATACAACACGCTGACTTCCCTAGAGGATGTGCCGACCGAATTAAAGAAGAAGAAGAAAGCCGAGCCGGCAAAAGAATTGCAGATTGGCGCTGAAATGGAACAATTCCGCAGCGGCCCCATACTCAGAAAAGAAGGCACACTCTTGATGAGCCAGATGGGAGTAGTGACTCCCGATGATCTAAAAGATGTCGATTTTTCCAGGGTGGAGGTGCTCGAGTTCGACTTTTGCGAAATCAAGTCTCCCGAGGTGATGAGGATCTTCGGTAGTGTCCCCAATTTAGGCCGCCTGATCATGCCAGGCGGCAAGGGACTGAGCAATCAAGCTTTGAGCGCCTTTATCACCGCCTATGATGGCGTCAAGAATCGCAATAAGAAACTATATTCCATGGACCTGAGCGGCTCCGATATACAACCTGGCTCCATGAAATACTTCCGCAACACAAAGACTCTTCGCAATCTGATCCTGGATAACACAGAGTTGAATGACGAAGATATGGGCTATCTTGCCAATATTTCCCTGAACAGTATCACCCTGGAGAACACTCCGATAACAGGAGCCGGACTGAAAAAACTAGCGGGAATAAAAAGCCTGCGTTACCTGCATCTCGATAGAAACCGCTATTTAGACAGCGCCGCTATCAAGACATTTAAGAAGAAGCGCCCCGACTGCATAGTCAGAACCTGGGGGCAACTGAGGGGCAGAAGAACCGGCGGTCTACCAGCAGGCGCCCTCACTCCTCCCTAGCCAAAAGGAAACTTCCGTCTCTATTGGGTGGAGATACTACCAGCGGTGAAAAGCAGGATGCCCTTCTTTCACGGAGACGAAGAGTCCTTCAAAGACTGCGCACACTTTCCCATCGGCAATCAGTTCACCCTTGACGTTAGCCCGATCTTCCTGGGAGTCGGTCACCTTCGCTCTAAGCTGAATCGGACCTTTGGTTGTGGGAGTCGGTCGAAGAAATTTGAGGCTGTACTTAGCTGTCACGGTGCAAGGTGCTTTATCGAAGTTGTTCTTCTCAATCAGGTGCCAGATTGCGGTCCAGTTGCAATGACAGTCCAACAAACACCCTATGAGACCGCCGTAGAGAACTCCTTCAAAAGCCTGGTATTTTTGATCCGGCTCCCAGGTTGCCACCACTTCATCCCCTTCCGGGAAACTGCTAATTCTCAGACCGCTCTGGTGATTGGGTCCGCAACCGAAACAAATATTATTCGGTGCGTAGGTCTCCTGCAGACTCTTCTCGGTTTTCACATTGACCATTAAAATAACTCCTCACGGACAGGCATCTGAAATTTCACCACAGAAACTTCTGAAGCAGAAGCCATTATAGCGGTCAGGACGAGAACTACTGCCAAGTTTCGGCAATCTTAAGTCTTGACAGCAAGAACTGTACAAATGAAATTGTCCGTGTAATATAAAATAACGGCTCAAGGCCGGCGGATTTGCTAGAGGAAAGGCATCAGTGCCCGAAGAAGAACAAAAAACCATAGAAGAACGTCTGAAAAACCTGATGAGAGACGGGTTAGTGAAGCACGTCAAAATGTTTGAAGACGGCAGCCTTGAGATTAAGTACGCCATAAATCAGGACCTGGCAAGCACACCTTTCAGATCCAGATATTCCAAAGAAGACCCGGTTTACCAGGTAATCCTCTCCCTGGTCGGGGATATGGAGCCGGGAGACTTCAAAATTTGCGCCAGCCCCGGTCAGGGCACCGATGCCCTCGAGATAGAAAGAGTATTAAAACCAGCCTCCATAGCCTTCGGCATTGAAAACGGCGATGTCGAGAAAGTAAAACGGCTCGAAGACGGCGGCATCTGCCTCTGGATGATATACGATCGGGAAAAACCCTCAAAAGAGCTTATTTTCTCAAGCAACGCTCCCCATATCGAAACCATTCTGAAATATACCGGTCCCCTGGAACCAGGCCAGACCTATGTTTTCTCCCCCCTTCGCTAAAAACCTGGTGTTTCGAAGAGTATTATCGAAGTACCGGCACCGTGAAATAACAGGCTAAAAAGATAGGGCTTTAATTATCTCCTGGTTTTCAATACGATATTTTAGGGAGATGAACCGGTTCTGGAAAATCTCTTTCGCGTATATCCTTTCCCTGGCGACCCTGGCGTTGCCTGGTTCACTTCCTGCCCAGGCGCAGCCGCTGGAAGCGCTGGCCCAGAAAGTAAGCGAGAGCCCTGCTCCGAAGAAAAAGAAAGTCAAAGCCCTTTCTCCCTTCGAACTAAATCAGGTCTACGGAAGAAGGATGGTGGCTGAGCTTGGTTGTCCCTTCTATCAGTTCTCCAAGATTTTCATCGTCTCCAGTCCATTAAAGCTAAAATATTCAGTGCTGCTTGGCTCCCAGTCTCCGATCATTCTCTCTAAGCCGCTGATGAACTTCTACCCGAATTTCTACCGTCCCACTTTCAAAGAAATTCTCGATCAAATCGCCCTGCAAACAGGCTCCAACTGGCATTATCAACCGAACAAAGAGAAGTACAAAGCGAAACTGGATCTCTATCAACCTTCCCATGAAGTGCTGGTCTTTGAATTCAACCAGGCTAACCGCTCCCCTTCATTTAAACTCAAACTTGCTCCGGGATGGAGAAAAACAGTAAAGCCCAACTCGGTGATGTTTATTCCACCGACCTGCCCCATGGGACTCGACATCTATGATATCGGCAGCTTCTCCACCGACGAAGTCTCTGAAGCCCAGCAAAAGGCTTTGATGAAGAGGGTTCGCAAAGAGATCTGTCTTAAATTCGCCAGCTCGGCAAAAAAATCGGTGCAGGAGGCCGAGCTAAAGAAAGCGAAAGTAGGCGAATACAATGCCCTCTATTTTGAGACCGAAGTACCAACTAAAACAGGCTACAAAGCCCGCTGGAGACAATGGGCTTTCACAGTGGAAGATCGCTGCTTCATAGCTGTCAGCACCATTTTTCCCACCTACGAAGAGAAACTCTGGCCCCAGGTCCAGGAGATGCTAACCTCCTTTGAGCTGGAAGACGGGAAAGAGACAGGATCGAAGTAAATCTCCTTTACTTAATGAATGTGACCATCACATCCTGCACCGGCACATCCGTGCCTGGAGGCGCAGGGAATGGTTCACACCGCCTGCAGTGGCGTAATATAGATTGATCAAGCTCAGAGTCTCCCGATGAAGACTCGATGGTGAGAGAACTAATATGACCATCCGGCTTGATTCTCAGATTAACCTCCACACAGACCCCCCCTTTCAGGGAGAGAGAACTTTTGTCTTCGGTAACCAAAACCTTAATCCGCTTCATCCAGTCGAATATGGACTCCGGAATTGTTCCAGAACTCGTACCAGAATTAGCACCCGGCTCCGCGCTTAAAATGGCGCTTGATTCATTCTCGCCTGTGTCTCCTTGTTCTACCGGGATTTTGTTCATGCTCTGGCTTGAGCTTCGGGGTATAGTCTGAGCTTTTGCCAGCTTTGGCTGGGAGTTGTATCGAACGAGCTTTTGTCTCTCGACTCTATCCACCTCCTCCGCTGCGGGGGCAAATTTGTATAGCCTGGCGATGGTGTTCTTGTCCCTCTGAGAATAAGAACCTTTGTGATCGGATGTGGAGCCGACGCTGTACATAACATCGCCCGGGTCCGGACTGTGGCCCAATCCGACAGCATGGCCAATCTCATGGAGTGCCACCTCTAGAAACCTTCCATAGTTGCCGAACTTAGAGTTCTGGGAGTCGATCTGAATACGCGCCTCTTCAATATGATGGAGCCCGGTCACCGTCCTTGTATCGGCACCTTTTCTAGAAAGTTGAGCACTCTTGCCCATCGGTTTGAAAACACATTCGATATCGCAGGGTCTGTTCTCCACAAACTTGAACTTGAGCTTGCCCTGAGAAGCTGTGGTCATCTGAGAGAATGCCTGTCTCAACAAGCGGTCATGCTCCGGTGTCCAATTGGCCACCCCGACTCCGGAATGTATGAGAACTTTCAAGGGCATATCCTCTTGAAACCATATATAAGGATGGCCACCGACAAATGAGCTGTAATAATCACCGCCGCCGCTTCCGACAACAGCCCCGCTCCCACAGGATGGACCGGCAAGAGCGTATGAGAGCGGCAAGAACAAATTGCAAATCGCAACGGCAGCCATCGCCAGAGCGATGCTGGAGAACTGAATATGGTGCATAGAAAAACTACTAAATGTCCGAAACTGTTAAATGTCCCATCGCGCAGGGTGAACCCCGAGCACTATATAAGATATCTCCTGGAGCACGGTGATAGCAAGAGGGTTTTCCCTAGATCGAAAGCTCTTCACCCAGAAGAACGGGATCCCCATCCAGCTTAGGCTCTCTGAAGAAGACATCGACATCACAGTCAGGCCTCATCTTCTTAAAACGCGAGATTCCTGCCGCCGTTATATTAGGGCAGGAATAAAGGCGAAGGAGCTTGAGTGATTCCATCCCCGCCAACAAATCCAGGTCCTGGTCCCGGACGCTGGAACCGGATAGGTCGAGCTTTCTCAGGGGCAACTTGGCAATTTGCTTCAAAGATTCTCTATCAAGATCAGTCTGCTGAAGGGCAAGAACCTCCAGCTTCTTCATGCCAGAGAGAGCCTCAAAACCAGCTCTGGAGATATGATTGCGATTGATGGCAAGTCTTTTCAGTCCGGGCATTGCGCTCAAATACTTGATACCGTCACCGGTGAATTGAGGCAATCCATTTAGCTTCAGAGTATTGATCGAAAGAATGTCGGCTACATATTGCAGACTCCGGTCAGAGTTCTGCAATAGCGCAGTACGGCAGATAAACGAACCAGCTACAGTCCGACAGCTGGACGGAAACTGGTTCTAAAGCGGTGCAGTCTGTGAAACAAACCGCGATATGTAGGCAGGCTATTGGAAAATTCAGCCTGCCTCAGCGGGGCGCGGACAGAATATTATTACCGTTCTGATCAAAATAGAACGCTTTCTCAAGTTGCATCGACAACTGCACATTGTCACCTTCCCTGACAACGCTGTCGCCCTGCACCAATACCCGATATTCGGTATCACCCGCAGTAACGTAGATCAGCGTACGGCTACCCAGCAGCTCGGTCAGCTGCACCGTGCCAGGGATTGTTCCAGCTGCAGCACCGGCGTCTGCAATCTGAATGAACTCCGGCCGGATACCCAAAGTCAGCTCAGCGCCATTTTTTTCGGCCAGCGTTTTGGCAATAGCTGACGGTAACGGCAGTGTGAACGAGGATGAGCACAGCATCAGCGTATCGCCTTCGGCCCTGAGTGTGCAGGGAAACTGATTGATCGGTGGCGAACCGATAAACGTACCAACGAACAGATTAGCCGGGTTCAAATAAATATTGCGGGCGCTGTCAACCTGTTGCACCAGCCCGTCTTTCATGACGGCGATTTTATCGCCCAGCGTCAGAGCTTCTTCCTGATCGTGGGTTACAAAAATCATGGTGGTATCCAGTTTGCGCTGGATCAGTTTGATTTCAGTACGCATTTCCACCCGCAAAGCGGCGTCGAGATTGGCCAGAGGTTCGTCCAGTAAAAAAGCGGCTGGTTCCATTACTATGGCACGCCCCAAGGCAACACGCTGACCCTGACCACCCGATAATTCATGGGCACTGCGCTCCAGCAGGTGTCCGACCTGCAGCAACTTGCCAACCTCATCGACACGCCGTTTGATGTCGTCCTGCGGTAAAGCCTTGCGCATATCCAGACCAAAGGAAATATTGCGCCGCACATTCAGATGAGGAAATAACGCCGTGTCCTGAAATACAAATGC
>JAUIJG010000111.1 GCA_030431355.1 bacterium | reverse complement strand
CAGGGACAAAATGGAGAGAGTATTCATAACCCTGTATACTATGAACTTCATTGAAATTTCACTCTTTTCGGCGGGGCGGCAGGTCCTGCTAAGTCCCAAAAGGTGAGAGTGATCAATCATTGAGCATAATTATGAAAGCAGCGCGACGCGGAGGGCATCCATGGACAGAAGGGATTTTCTTAAGGGAGCAGCAGCATTTTGGGTATACGGAGGAACATCTCTACTTACTATGAAAGAAACTCTTGCTAAAACCGTCGCTCTAGGTCCTTATTTAGAACCCTGGACCGGAAAACATGGAGGCTACCCACGCTTCGACATGATCAAGGTGTCAGGTATCAAAGATGCCCTGATGCAGGGAATGGATATCAAACGCAAGACCCTCAAAAAGATAACCGACAACAAAGAAGCTCCCAATTTCAAAAACACGATTGCTGAGTTGGAGATCTGTGGTGGTCCCCTCGACCGAGCCGCTCGCTTTTTCGAAATCTTCACCTCCACAATGAACGACAAAGAGATGCAGAAGATAGAGAGCGAGATGACCCCTGTTCTGCAAAAGTTTCATGATGAAGTGATTCAAAATGAACCGCTGTTTGAGCGTATTAAAGTAGTCTATGAAGTAAAAGACAAAAGCGATCTCAACGACGAACAGAAGCGGTTGGTCGAAGTAATCTATAAATCATTCACCAGACGTGGTGCCGGTCTCGACAAAGAGAAGAAGAAACAACTGAAAGAGATAAACGGCAAGTTGGCTGTTTTGTATACCGACTTTCGCCACAATCTGCTTGCCGACGAAGAGAATGGCTGCCTGGTAATAGAGAAAAAAGAAGATCTGGCTGGACTATCCCAGGACCTGGTAGACGCGGCAGCGGCTCAGGCGAAAGCCAGGAAGAAAGAAGGTAAATGGGTCATAGCCAATACCCGATCTTCCATGGAACCCTTCCTCACCTTCTCCAAGAATCGCGATCTCAGAGAAAAAGGTTGGCGCATATGGACAAGCCGTGGAGACAACAACGACTCCCACGACAACAAAAAAATCATCACCGAGATTCTAAAACTTAGAGCAAAACGAGCCAATTTGCTAGGTTTCCCTACCCACGCCCACTGGTCAGTGGACAACAACATGGCGAAGACCCCCGAGGCTGCCATGGACTTGATGTTAAAAGTCTGGAAAGCTTCAACTGCCAGAGTCAAAGAAGAAGTTGCCGACATGCAGGCCATAGCGGACAAAGAAGGCGCTGGGATCAAGATTGAACCCTGGGATTACAGATATTATGCGGAAAAAGTACGCAAAGACAAGTACGATCTGGACCAGAACGTAGTCAAAGAATACCTGCAACTCGACAAGATAAGAGAAGGCATGTTTTTTGCCGCTGGAAAAGTATTCGGCGTGGAAATGAAAAAAGTAGACAACCTGCCCACTGTTCATCCTGATATCACCGTATATGAGGTCCATAGTGGTGGCAAACAGATCGGTCTATGGTACTTTGACCCTTATGCCAGAGACGGCAAACAAAGTGGTGCCTGGATGAATGAATACAGAACCCAGGAGAAATTCAGGGAGCCGATTACCCCCATCGTCTCCAACAACTCGAACTTTGTCAAAGGCAAAGAAGGAGAGCCTGTCCTCATATCCTGGGATGACGCGATCACCATGTTCCATGAGTTCGGCCACGCCTTGCACGGCTTACTCTCCAACGTCAACTATCCGACTCTGGCTGGAACCAATGTCAAAAGAGACTTTGTTGAATTCCCCAGTCAGGTAAATGAGAGATGGGCGATAACCAATGAAGTTCTAAGCAAGTATGCCCTTCATTACAAAACAGGAGAAACCATTCCAAAAGATTTGGTGGAGAAGATTCGCAAAGCAAAAACCTTCAACCAGGGCTTTATCACCACAGAATATCTGGCTTCCGCTCTCTATGACATGAAGATTCACCTGGCCTCCGCTCCGGACAGATCTATCAAGCCGGACGAGTTTGAAAAGGTGACCATGGCGGAGATCAAATGCCCAGACGAAATTGTTATGCGGCATAGACCAACCCAATTCGGTCATATCTTCTCGGATGACGGTTACTCTGCCGGCTACTATGTCTACATCTGGGCTGATACCATGTCGGCAGATGCCTCGGAAGCCTTTCAGGAAGCCGGTAGTTTCTATGACAAGAAAACCTGCGACCGCTTCAGAGACAGCATATTCAGTGTCGGAAATTCAGTGCCACCGGATGTGGCCTTCCGCAATTTCCGAGGAAGAGACGTCGATACCAACGCGCTCATGAGAGACAGGGGTTTCCCGGTATCGTAAATTGGCTTCTCTGAAGACTGCTTGCTCGGTCACCACCAGGATGCTTCGGAGCTCGGTCCTGGTGGTGGTGATACTGTGCCAACAACTTTTTGGTATTCCTCTATTTAGCAACCGGATCCTTACTGTTCAATCCGCCCGGGCTTCTGAAAAGACAGCGTCGGGGGAAGCGGCGGTGAAACCGCGCCTGTTGCAAGATGGGAATCTTGGCATGGTGGCATTTATGCTCGAAGGCAAAGATAAGAGTGAGGAAGAGTGGAAAGACGCGCTCAGACAAATGCATTCCTGGGGCGTGAAGATAGTTGAAATCGGACAGATAGCCTGGGCAGACACCGAGACAGAACCGGGCAAATATGACTGGACCTACGCCAAGAAAGTCCTGAAAATAAACAAGGAAGAAGACTTAGGATTTTTGTTCGTCGCGGATATCGGCATGTTCATAAATCCTGGTCTCAATGGCAAACCCAAACTTCCGAAGCATCTAAAAAATTTGCCTTTTGATCACCCGCAAGTGATAAAAGCCCTTTCCGATATGTATAAATCATTTTTTGATTTAGAAGGTTCCCAGAGCGTAAAGTACCTCTTCCAGCATTTTGAAAACGCCGATGACAGCTTCAAGAAAAGAGAAGAAGATAGGGCGAGAGTGAAAAAATTGTTGAAGGAGAGCTTTATTGCCGCTAAGAAAATTCGTCCGGATATCAAAACCGGTGTCTGCATAGAGTCATATAAAGATCCGCATTATCCGGCCCATATGATCAAAGATTGGAACACCGATATTGATACCGATGTTCTACCAGTTATCTCCTTCGGTCCCAATCATTTTGAAAAGAACGCTGAAGCCGACTTTGAGAAGCTGCTCAAGCTTGCTGCAGGCAAGTCTATCGCGCTCAATGAATTCTGGTATCACTCATCAAAGAAAGCAGACTCAAGCCCGCAAAAGCAAGCCCAATTCGTGAAAGAGATGTATGCCCTGCTCAAGAAACATCATCGCGACATTGAATTTGCCACCTGGTACGAGTACAAAGATCTGGGCTGGTTCACCGCCAACTTTATCGGTGCCTATCTCTCAGTAATCTGTTTGAATCCATTGTTAGCAAGCGTCTTCAAAGACAGGATGGGATCCTGTGGAATGATTGACAATAAGGGAAAGGAAAAACCCGCACTCAAAGTCTGGAATGAAGAGGCGCGCAAATACTACGAATTTAGAGAAAAAGAAAAAAGAAAGGAAGATTCAGAACTAGTCGACTAATAGACAGGTTTTTCGGCAGGTCTATCTTTAAGTTCCAGGGCGGCTTTTCTATCTGCTTCAGCCAGATTTTTCTTGCCCATCAAATCATAAGCTCGACTTCGCGCTTCTAAAGCGGCTCCTGCATAGTGAGGCTCTTCTTTAATCGAACGACTGAAGTCTGAGACGGCCTTGTCATAGTCTTTCAATTTTAAATATTGCTCTCCACGTAAGCGCAAGAGTTCATCATCTTTTTGAAATAGTTCAAGGCCTTCCGTTAGTACCTCAACTGCTTCCTTGTGCCGTCCGAGTTTGTCTAAAAGAGAAGCTCTGAGTTTTACCGCAACAGACTTCTTGTCCATCCGCTCACCTTCTCTCTCATATTTGGCTACATTCTTGTAGTCCTCCAAAGCTTCTTCGTTGCGGCCAAGGCTCTCGTATAACTGAGCCCTCATGATGTATCCCCGGGTAAACGTAGGAGTCTCTTTCAGGGCAGTATCATAATCACTGAGAGCTTTTTCTTTATCGCCGATGCTGAGATAAATCGGAGCACGGGAGCGATACAACTTCCTGGGGTCATTGCTTTCATTGATTCCACGGGAAAGCACGTCCAGAGCCTTTTGAAACTCTTTTTTCGTATAATACAGCTCGCCTAAATGTTCGAATGCGTCCGAATCCCGTTCACCAAGCTCGATGGCACGTTCAAAATCAAGAAGGGCTCCATCACCTTTCTGGTCCAGGGAGTTATATTTGGCCCGACCCCTCTTGTAATAGAGATGAGCGTTGTTTGGGTCCAACTCGATTGCTTTGCTCAAAAGTAGCTCAGCAGAAGAATAGTCATCGGCGTTCGTTGCGACATCTGCTGCCTGGCTGTAGTCATTCCAGCTTTTCTCGGCGCTCTTTCCTTTCCTTTTGGGCATGTAGCGCTTGACCGCCTCTTCAAATCCCAGCTGCGGCACTTTCAGATAGTATTCGCTACCGATTACCCCTTCTCTCTGGTCATCATTTTTACCAGACGAAGAGCCCGATTCCTTCCCCCCACCTTTTTCTCCATCTTTCGAAGCACCGGCTCGACCAGAAGAGTCTCCGACATGAGCGGATGGAACAGCATGACTGCCATTTGCGACTTGACTTCCGTTGCAAGCCTGCAAAGAGAGAAGCATAGGTAGCAGGAAGATTGAGAACCAGAAAGGTGACCCGCCTTTGACCAATGCGCAATCACTTTCGCCTTCTAAGTTATTCGCAAGACCAGGTCTCTTGAAATCCATCCCGTTAGATAAAGCTCCTCTCTCTAAGCCATAAAGAATTCGGAAAAGAATTCGGTTGATTCAATAGTATACCGGCATATTTGCTTTCTGGCTTCCTGTGAACTCTATTGAATGCAATCAGCGCCGAATACTCCAACGCGCCATATTCCTTTTCATCACCCTAGGGTCATACAACAAAATTGATGTGTCTCAACGGTGACTGAGCCCAAACAATTACTAGAAACGGAAACTAGAAACGGGCGCTAGAAACTGGCGCTAGAATCGGACGTTAGAAACGGTCTTTTCGAACTGTCACATTGAAGTGGTTCGAATGTTGATAATAGAGTTTAAGCACCATTCGCGCCTTACTAATTACAACTTCCAGCCAATTTCCAGCCAGCTTTCTTTCAGCTTGCTTTCAGCTAAATTTATGAAGCTGTCTGAAATTTCAGGAGCACGTTTCTATGCACGAAATCCATCAACCTTTAGAGCAAACCCAAATTGAGGGGAGCGGAGACAATACATCTGTTAGCGCCTTAAATGAGGTGAGTGACCTGAGGGACAGCACAGGGGCATTCGCGACGGACTCCGCTGGTCCCGACACAGCTAGCCAATATCTGACCGACCTTGAACTATTCGAGTCAAATGATGTATCTGAGACCGGAACCCAACCAGACACCGACGCCGCTTATGAATCAGCGGAAGCCGACGCCGAAGCTGGCTCAACAGAATACGGTCTCAAAGAAGCTTCAGTCACCGCCGAACCAAGCGCCAGGGATAGATATCCAGAGTCGCCCAATCTTCACGGAGGTCCCTTCACCAACAGTCAGGACTTCGATGCTTCCAGGCAGAGCCAGTGGCAGCCTGGAGATAGAGGTACCCGTCTGAGCCAGTTAGGATCTGATGCTATTCAAAACGCTCGTGATGCGGCATTCGCTAATGGGCCCGACTTCCACACCCTGGATGCCGTTGCCCAGGGGTTCTATAAACAGTTCGGTCCCAATGGTCTCAATGACTTTGCCGACAGACTAACAGACTCTGCCAATCGCAAATACGGAGCGGATAAGTTTCAGCCCAATGGAAACTACACTGTAGACTTCCAGACCCAGGAGAATCCAAATGGCGACTACACAGTCCAGTGGAAATTCAATCAACCATATACCAATGAAGACAGAACGCACACAACCATCCTAGAACCCGGACAGCCCGCTCGCGCTCTGCCCGAACCGGACACCGGCAACTACAACGGCTAAATATTCATTTCTAGGAATTCCAGCTGCGTGAATTCTTAGATTGCCTGCCCAAGCCGTTTTCTGATTGTTTTACGCTCGAATATTGCAACTAAATCCTACCTACTCCCATACATCAAAATTGTTGTATGACCATAGGCTAGTTCAAAAGACTATGCGCTTCATTCATTTTCTGAACTCTTGAAGTGATAGACATCGCCGGGCTTCATGGGACCAGTAAATCTTAAAATCACCTCAAGAAGATCTGGTCTAGAGAACTCTTTACTGTAAAGGTTGCCAGTGATTTGGCTGATTGAATACAAATCAATATTCGAGTTTGGTTTCATTTCAGCCTTCTCAAAATGGTTAGTCTCGATCATATTGGCAATAACCTCTGGGGAAAACTGGCTTTCTAAAGTCTCCCCTTGGGGCCAGTCTGATTCAAAGTAATGAATATCACCAGGCTTCATATTGCCCACTATCAACAACATAGCCTTGCATGCTACATCTTCAGATTTATAGCTATCGAAAACCACATTTGAAATAGATCGTCCAGAGACTTCAGCGGTCAGACTCTTGCGAACAACAATTGAACTGTCTTCAGCCATTTTTACACTGATGATCTCTTTTTGGGAAATAGCTCTTTCCCATCTTTTCTTCATTCTATTTACTGCTAATTTGTCAAATATCAACTTCTAAATCCTTCAAAGACATTGTGTTCGAATTTTGCAACAAAATCCTGCCTGCTCCCATACACCAAAATTGATGTATGACCATAGGCTCCTGCAAACAAGCCTATTGCTTACTCTCTTCTATAATGAAGTAGATCTTTTCACCTGCTTTGATGGGTCCTATTCGATCCAGAATAAAATTAATATGCTTCTTGCCTGCAAACAACAATTCCTGCATTGCGCCATCTCTTTCACCTTCGTAAAAGAGACCTACGGTGCCATCAACTTTCAATTCCACACTATGAAATTGATTTTTGCTGAACATGTATTCTATTAGTTCAAGAGAATACAATTCTTCTGTAGTTTCGTCTGCTCTTGAAAAATCAAAGAATCTAGTTTCTCCTGCCTTCATCGGCTGAATAATTTCAAAAAGCGCTTTATATGCTGGCTCATCAGGTGTATAAGGATCCGCAAAAGTATTGCGGATGGTGCGACTGCCAACATTTGCTTCGGCTGTTTTGACGACAATAATTGAACCACTCTCGGTCATCTTTACCGATAACAACCTGCCTTCATCAATTATTGCCTGCCAACGCTTCTTGATTCGATTGATAGAAATTCTGTCAAAACCCAATAATTGAATTCCTCCAATTTCACCGAAGAAACCGGTAATCATAAAACTCTTCACTCCAAACTCAAATGCTATTGACTATGACCATCAATCGTCATCCTCTTCTTTTTTGAAGTGATAGACATCGCCGGGCTTCATGGGACCAGTGACGCTTTGAATTGCGTCAAGAAATGGCTTCGAACTAAAGTCCATAGCTCGAAGCGGTCTTTCAGCATCATACTCAATCCATAGAAGAATCTTTCCATCTTCAGTCATCTCCGCTTTTTCAGCATATCCGGTCTCCAATGACTGGGCTAAAAGCTTCGGCTCCCAATCATCTTCATAGGATTGACCTTCATGCTTCATTTTGAAAAAGTGAACGTCTCCAGGCTCCATTGGTCCGGTTATTGCAAGCATAGCTTTAGAAGCCACTTCGTCTTGCCGGTAAGTATCGAACAGAGCATTCGAGACTACTTTGCCAGAGACTTGCGCCACAATCAATTTGTGTACAACAATAGAATGATCATCTTTCATTTGAACGTGAGAGATTTGATTATCAGAGATCGCTTTTTCCCACTTTGCTTTCATTCTTGAAATCGAGAATTTCTCAAAAACCATCTCTTTAACCTCTGTTCCAATCAGTATCTATCAAATGCCTATAAACGCCTCTAAAATATTTAGTCAAAAGCTGGTCTACTGAATTGCCATAACAAGAACCTCCATGGGTAAATGCATACAAGTCAGCAATCACCTGCTCAAAACCAACATCACTATCAAATATATGATTTCTCAAACTTCTATGAAGCTGTAACTCCTCAACCTTACTTGCCATACCAGCAGGTCCTTGTTGAAGTTGCATTTCACTTTCAACTAAGTCACTGATTCTGAATCTAACATTTACTCGCTCTTGCAAATAAGTACAACGCAATTGCTCCGTCTTCCAACCACGTATATCCATGAGGCTCATGGCGATCTCGTGTCTCACCACTCCTTCTGGCACGAACTCCCTGGATAGATCGGTCTCTGGTATATGCTTCTGCATCAACCACTTTCCAGTTCCATCATCCTTCCGCAATCTCGGCACACAGGTAACTTTGCGCTCCGGAACAGTAACACCTCCTAGATGATGCACTCTGGTATCACCATAGTCAAACGCTTTCTCGCGAGAAAGGCCAAAGTCGATATCACTAATTTTGTTCGGATAGTGGATGCTATAGGCATCCTCGCCCCCTTTGCCATAAAGAGCCATGATATCATCCGGTGGAATCGACTCTTTTAGTGCTTTCTTGCATAGCTCAAAGTGCTCTTTAACTTTAGGATCTTCATGTCCCCATGGCTTGACCATGATCTCAATCGCCCTATCGGCCGCTTCCCTATTGGAAATTCCTGCTTCTAAGGGATCAGCCAACTCCTTCAGGCGGATTGCTTCTTCGGCATGCCACCGTTCGAGACGTCTTTTATGATTGAATCCGAAGTCATCGAGCATTCCTAGAAGTTTGCCTTTTAAGTCCGGGTTATCTAAATACTCTTCTTTAAAAGAAGCCGACTCCGAAAGTTCAGGTCGATCCGCTGGTTGAGCCAGTTTCCTGGTACCGCCGCCGGAGTCATGGTGCTGGCGACGTTCTGAGATAAACTCCGAAAGTTTCTGCCGCCTCAGTCCTCCTCCAGGACCACCGGCGGTGGCGAGCTCTTCTGCAGGAGTGACCATATCGGTCAATCCATCCACCACGTCGGCAATACCGTCCACTACTTTGGTCCGGGTCTTACCTCCCAGCACCGAGGCTTTCTGCGCCATCTCTTCCAGAGCGACAACGACCTTCTCAGACTTAGCTATCTTTGCGGCACCTAGTGGAACCGCCGCTTCGCCCAGAAACTGAGTAGACAGCTTAGCAGTCAGCTTGGCCTTCTCTGCCGGAGTTAGCTCGGTCCAGCGTCGATCCAGCTCCCTGGCCAGATTTGACAAATCTTGAAACGGCTTGCCGTAATCACCGGTATAACCAATGTCGTAGAGATACTTGTGGGAAATCTCAAAGAGTTTGACGCCACCCACAAGCGTCTTTCCAATCGCTTCTCCGGCAGAAGCGCCAGTTTCAAGCGCCCGGGGATTATTGGTCATCACGTCCTGACCAAACTGCCAGACGGCACCGACGTTATTTACCAGGGTACGGGCGTCATCGACAATGGCTTCGAAGCCTTCTCCTACTCCCTCAAAAGTCCCTCTGGCTATCTCCAACTCCTGACGATATAGCTCCTGATGGAAAACCTGGATGCCCGTGCCCAGCACCTGAATCTGCTTATCAAAAGGCAAGCTGGCTAAATCCTGAAAGACTTCTTGGACCTCAGACTGGGCTTCTGCCTGGGTTTCCGGCTGGGTTTCCGGCTGGGTTTCCGGCTGGGCTTCCGACTGGGCTTCCGGCTTAGATTCCGAAACATCGTATCTGAGCCCCAGAGAGAATGTCTTCTCATCTATCTGTTCAGGACTGATAGCCTTAAATGAACCACCTTCTTCCCGACCGGCATCATCCTGCGACTGGCGAAGATTATTCAACTCCTTATCGAAGGACTCGTTTACGAACTGGTCTATCGGCTCTGTATTGATGCCCTTCTCTTTTGCTTGAACACGCATTTCCTGCAGCTGCTCAGCCAACTCTCTTTTCTGCTGGGGAACCGTGTTATCGCCTTGAATAGCTTCCAGGTCCTGGGTATTGAAGTTACGAGCGTCCGTCCTGGTCGCCTCTTTTACAGTCGAATCTCTTTCGCTTCCACCCTTTAGCCTGGAAGCCACAATTGTTCTCTTTCCATCTTTATCAACGGACTCGATAGTGATGCTGTCGGCGTCCCCTGACGAGTCTTCCGATGCCGACCCCGAATGCCTATTGGTCCGGCTCTTTTCGATACTTTTCATGCCGCCGGCGTCAGCCTGGGATGACTCAGCCACCTCCGCCTTGAGGCTCACCTCGCCATCTCTGCTTCTAGGAGGCTCATCGCCTGCTCTATTTGAATTTATGGGTTTGTCCGGCACAAGAATATCCAGATTTGGGAGCTACTGGGATACCTGACTATTCTATTTTGCCACAGAGACAACAAATTCAACAGCTTCTGTTATCATGACTTCCTCCTTGCTTAGTAGGAATCACAAATTGTCCCCCAGAGCCCATTTTCCGATAGTCCTTGCCCTTAGCGTTTTCTCAATGTCTACGGGAGCCGTGCCGGCCTATGACCAGTCCTCGCCAGGGCAAATTCATGGAAACAGTGGAGCAACATTCACCAAAACCACCAGGCTTACTATAAACAATGTGGGGGAAGCGCAGGGAATAAGCAAACTTGGTGAGCGCTACTACCTTTATGGTGACCAGCTTCAAGCGGGCAAGCACAAGGGCGTTATCATCGAGTTGAACAAAGACCTGAAGCCGACCGGTCGCTCCATCGAATTGTCATCAAAGGACAAGATCAAGGTCCATCATCCCACGGGTCTGACCTGGCACAAGAAATGGGGCGCCGTGATCGGAGACACCGTAAATGGTACCGGGACTATTTATAGGATTGACTGGGAACGTGCTCTAAAACAGGGCAATTTAGAGAATTGTATACTGAAGAGAGTTCGTGATGACCTTGCCATCAACGGTACCAGACCGGTGTTTGTGGAGCACCGGGGAAAATCTTTTCTAGCCACCGCCGACTACGGTGACAGTTCACCGGAGCTGAGGCTATATGACCCAGCAGTCTTGCTCAATATTGATAGAACATCGCAAAAGGGCGTTCTAAAACATAGAATCCCATGCGGTCCCTACAATCAAAATCTCCACTTCGACATAAAGACGCACGAACTTACCTTTATTCAAAACCTTACCCCGGGGAAAGGATGGAGGCTAGATAGAATTGACCTCAACAAACTCTTCGAATTGGATCAGAAAAATCTCGCCAGAGAGACAGTAGCCACGCCCAAAGCAAGCATCGCAAAATTCCGAATCTCCATGCTCACGATAAAGCCGGGAGATGAACCTGCCGGGGTGGAGTTGGAAGGTTTTCTCCCCTATAAGAAGAACGGCGGTATCTTCGTGACCTCGTCCGCCAGCAACAACCTTGTGGTCATCCCGGATCTCGATATTTTTGATTCCCGATAAGTCTAGCTTTTCTTCGGGTAAATAATTAGAATAGAAGATATCTTCGTTTAATCTTCTTACTCGTTAATCTCTCCATCTTCTCTGAATTTTCCATCTATATTTTCAGTTTTCTTGAAGCCATTTCGAAGTGTTTTTGCATTCTATGCTTCGCGTTTTTTCCAGGAGTTCCAGACATATGATCAAAGACAGGCGAAAGCCAAATCCCTTGATAGCATTTTTAATGATTCTGACCCTGGCATTCTCCTGGCTGATACCCACCGAAGTAGACGCTAGAAGCAGCAAGTCTTCAGGGAAAAGCAGTCACAAAAGTAGCAAGAAAACACGTTCCAGTCAGAAGCGCTCCAAGCGCAAACGTGGTCACTACAAACGTAGAAGAAAACACAAAGCGAAGAAGAAGTGGCATGCTCCTCTTCAGCTAGGCATACTGATTCAATCTCCGGACGGAAAAATCATTACCGACAAACACTCTGACAAGTCCTTCAATCCGGCTTCGGCAATAAAATTGTTGACGGCTTACGGAGCCCTGAAAGAGTTGGGTCCGGCCCATCAGTTCACCACCGAACTTTATATGGACGGCGCCCTGGATGAAGATAGCGGCATCCTCGACGGCAACTTGTATGTCCAGGGCAATGACCCGGAGTTCGGCAAGACAGATTCCTATGAACTGGTGAAAGCTCTGGCGGCTCAAGGGGTCAAACAAGTGAAAGGCAAGCTGGTTGTCTCCAAAGATTTTTCACTTTATTGCAACGGCAATGCCAGAACTTCCGGTCAGGGTCTATCCAGAATTTTTAAATATGGAATGAGTGACAGCAAGGTTCTCATTGACGGGGGAGTCGAACTCGGTAGCGCGCCGGAGAGCGCCATCGTGGTCTTGAAACATGATTCGGAATCTTTGAGAAGCACGCTCAAGCACATGCTCAGCAAGTCCTTAAATAGCGCTGCGGAGAGAATCGGTAGTGTTATCGGCGGTGTGCCCAAGCTGAAAGAGATAGCCACCGACGACCTCGGTATTCCGGAAGAGAGTATAAAAATAACCAGCGCCAGTGGTCTTGGACAGAACAGGATCACTCCCAAACATATGATGAAGGTGCTCCGCGCCCTGGGCGAAGAGCTTGAGAGACACAATCTTTCATACCAGAGCATTATGCCGGTCGCCGGAATTGATAACGGCACTCTGGAAAAAAGATTTACTTCGGAAGACGAAAAAGGTAGCGTGGTGGCCAAAACCGGAACACTAACCCACACCGACGGCGGTGTCAGCGCTCTGGTTGGCGTGATGCGTTCCCAGAAAGAAGATCTTTATTTTGTCATGTTCGGCTGGCATGGTGGAGTTCACGGCATGAGAAAGAACCAGGACGTTTTGATCAAACAGCTCCAACAGGAGCGCGGCGGGCCAAAATCGTTCGCGTACAACCACTAGTATCCGGGACCTAATCAGGCAAGTACTCTTTCTCCCACTTCCTGAGACGACCCAGTATCTCCTTAACGAAACCCTTTTCGTCTTTTTTCAATCGCTCAAAAATGGGCTTCATGACCTCGGTCTTCTCGGGGAGATATTTCTCTCCCCAGACCAGCATCTCCCGGAGAATGGGCAGAAGCGACTTACCCTTCTTTGTCAGGTAATAAAGTTTCCTGGAGCGATTTTCAGGATGGGAGATCTCGTTCACCACTCCGGCAGCCTGAAGTCTTTTCAGTCGGTTCGAGAGAATATTCGTGGCAATGCCTTCGGGGCTGGCCAGAAATTCCTTGTACTCATGTTTGCCGTAAAAGATCAAATCTCTGACAAGAAGCAAAGTCCACTTGTCTCCGAAAATATCCAGGACGTTGCTAATGGCACAGGGAGACCTGGACTCGGCTAAACAGTCTTCGACTTTATCACTCTTGCTACTCATGCCTCTATTGTAACAGGTACTTGCATAATGCAAGTGGCATGTGATAACCTTTTATTACTTGCAAAATGCAAGTGGATTTACGCGAAATCCACCGGAGAATTGAACACAACTTCCTCAACCTACAAACAGAAAGACACTCTCAATGAGGCAATAAGAAACCGATGAATACAGCGGCAGAGACAGAGCCTAAAGTAGGCAAAC
>JAUIJG010000110.1 GCA_030431355.1 bacterium | reverse complement strand
TCAATACAGTTTTCGAAACAGAATCTGTCTACCTGGTCTATCAATTTGTTTTCCCGTGCTATCTGGAAGAACACCTCCGGTGAATACAACTCCCGGGCCGGTCCCCTGGAGAACAGCTCCAGAGCGTGCACCTCGCCGGTGGTCAGATTGTAGATCGGTTGACACTCCACTGAGTATCTCTCTTTACTGAGAAGAATTTCTTCGATCTTCGGTTTTCTGATCGCTTTTACTTTCGTTCCGAATTTACTTGCGGATACCTGATTCTTACCTGAGTTTTTGCTCTGTTCGAGACTTTCTCGAACATGCTCCATTACCTCCTGCAAGCTTTTAGTACTGGTTGATAATTTAGCCAGACCGGTGCTGGTGGTTACTTCTATTTTCTCTTTGTTCTTATGAATATTGAGAGCCGCAACCGAAGCTCTCATCCTCTCGGCGATGGATATAGCTTCGGTGTAACTGGTATCGGGAAGGAATACCATGAACTCGTCACCACCGACTCTGCCTACCCAGTCACTGGAACGAAGGCAGGATTCAATGGCTCCGGCTATGTTTTTGAGAACGATATCACCGCCTGCATGGCCGAATCTGCTGTTGATAGATTTGAAGTCGTCCAGATCTATCAGGGCTGCCACCAGATTGGAGCCATTTCTTTTGACAACTCTATCTCACGAGTGAGCAACTCCTCCAGACCGCGACGATTTAAAAGACCTGTGAGAGCATCCGTCTTGACCAACTTCCTGAGAGTTTCACTGGTCATTCTCATTGTCTCAATGGTTGATTTGAGTTTTTTCTCTCTCGCTTTTTGTCTGGATATGTCGGTGCAGAAGATAAAATTATAAGAACGGTTCTCAATCTTTCGAATTGTCTTAGCCACCAGAACAGGTATCTTCTTTCCTGTTTTAGACCTCAATCTTCCCTCTTCCTCCTGTCTGGCAGAGGCTTGTTCTTCAAAGGGTTCAAAAAGTATTTCCGCCATGGGAACGCCAAAGACTCTGTCCGCCCCGTAGCCAAGTAAAGCTTCGGCGGACTTGTTGATATAGACAACGTTGTCTTCTTCGTCCGTGATGAACGCCGGTCTTGGCGCATCAGCCAGGAGCTGTTTGAAGAATATCATTGTTTCCAAGTCCTTTTTAGTGGTTTGTTTGCCTTGATATGATTCTAATAACGGGTTTTCGAAAACCATAAGGGGAGATTCGAAGCCATATTTTTTATTGGGATTTTTCATAGCATCAAGCTTTGATGAAATCTTTAATGACCTCTTCTCTTGCCTCTTTCAATTCGTGGTCGGTCATAAACTGCTTCATCTTTATGTAGAGCCTGGATTCGTCCAGGAGCGTCAACCGTTTAACCTGGTTGAGAAGGATTCCCAGTCTTTCCAGGAAGTCCGGTTCATCAACATGCATGAGCACAAGCTGATCTATGCTGCTGAGAATATTGGTTCTAATCTTTTCATAAGAGGCAATCTCTGTTCTCATCATCGCCAGCTTCTCTTCTTCCATCTCTAGAAGTTTGTCCTGGTGCTCGAAGTGTTTGGTGATAGAATCAAACACGCTGGTCGCTTTCTCCAGTCCTTGATCGGCGGTGAGTTTGTCGTAGTTTTCTACCAGGTCCGATAGCTCTTTGAGGAATTTTTCCTCATGCAGTTTCATGATCTCAAAGGGACCGGTTTTGTTCTCTCTTCTATTCATCTGCTCCTCCTTTAAACTTTTGTGGGAAACCCACTATAGTCTCTATAGCACTTTGCTTCTCGGGTGATGCTTTTCTCTATGCATCTTCCACCACCTTAGGCACTCTCTTACCTGATAGGAGGAACCAGGCTCTCGCAATCACAAGTATGGAAGCGATCGCGAGAGCCGTGAAGAACTCATCCGGTCTTTCAAAGAACATCCAGGCTGATGCGGTGGCAAGGGCTCCTGTAAGTAATCCCGTGGCTATCATGGCGATCAGCTTGGAAGAACGCTTTTTAGCAGAGCGGCTATATAAAAGATTGACTATGGCGAATACCATCAAGAAAGTGAGACTGGCAAAACTTACAATCTGTTCGATGGAGCTGACCACGGCAAAGAAACCACCGGCGATACCTATCACCGTTATCGCTTTTCTAGGCAGCTCTTTCTTCGCTTTATCAGGTTTTTCCATAAGCCAGGAAGGCACTTGATTCATGCGTCCCAGTATGGCAAGCAGCCTTGCTGAAGCGAATATGGTGGCATTGATGGCCGAAGCCGCCGAAAATAGCGCACCCAGGGTGACAATCCAGAGTCCCCAGTTGCCGAATGCCTGCTGACCTGCAAGAGCCAGGGCCACTTCCTTTTTCTCAACCAGAGTGTCCATTGATGTGAGCATGATAGCGCTGATGGCCACCAGGACATAAACAGCCGTGGATGTCACGATGGAGGGCAACATCGCTTTTCTCAAGTTCTTCTCCGGCTCCACCATGTCTTCCGTGTCGTAGGTGAGAAGTTGAAAGCCTTCGTAAGCCACAAAAATAATGGCAGCGGCAAGAAGGGCTGAAAGTGGTCCATGATCGTGGACCGGTACTAACCGTGCCGAGTCAAAATGAAGCAGGCCGAAGATAGCCAGGGCTCCCAATATGAGTAGTTTGCCCCAGACTGTTATGATTTCTGTGATTCCGGACTCCCCCACGCCCTTTAAGTTGATGCCGACCACGATGATGGTAATGGAGATAGCCGCTATCGGCGCAACCACCGGTGATGCTCCCAGAACGTTTGATAGATAATGTCCGAATGTGTAAGCGTAAAGACCGTTTGTAAAAATGTAGCCTATAAGAAGTGCCCATCCCACATGACCGGCAAGGGTAGCGTTTCCGGTGGCAGTCTGAATGAAGGCTACGCTTCCGCCTGGAATCCTTTGCTCTTCATAGAGCCCGGCGTAGGAGAGACCGGAGATATAGGTAAGAACTCCCGCAAGAAGAAAAGCGAGACCAGCCCAGGGACCGGAAAGTTCCAGGACCAGACCGAGTACGGAGAATATTCCGCCGCCGATCATGCCTCCCACAGCCATCACATAGGCTTCCATCAGGGTCAATTTATGGTTGCTTTCTTCCGAGGTTTCTTTGATGGTCTCTTTTATGTCTGCTTCAACGGCAAGTTTGTCTTCCATTCTGGTCATCTAAATTTCTAATTCCTCTTTATTGCCGAGTTGATTTTTCATCAGTTCAATCAGTCAGTCGAATCAGGAGTCAAGCTCTTTCAGTCTCGCGTAAGCATCCTGGAGGACCGGACTGTCGGAGTCTGCGTTCTCTTCCAGAATACTTATTGCCTCCACGTACTCTTCTCTTGCTTCGTCATATCTTCCATACTGTTCATAAAGATTTGCCAGAGCCAATTTGCTGTTGGCCACTCTTAAATCTCGGGGACCGAACTCTTTGACGGCGAAGTGCATGGCTTTTTCGTAGTTGGTTACCGCATGTTCATGTTTTTCAAATTTGGCCAGGTTATTTCCCTGGGTCTGCCAGTATTCCCAGTTGTTTTTCTCCGACCAATTCGCGTATCCGAAGATAGCCAGCCCCACCACCGCTAGAACAAGAAAAGCACCTATCTGCTCAAATTTGAAATTCCCATTTCTGGTCAGGTAAGCCATAAATAGACCGAGCATAAATACCAGTGCTACCGCCGCGAATAAAGCTATAAACAGCTCATACATAATTTCCTTTCTCCTGCTTCGATACTTCCAATATGTGCTTAGCATAGAAGCAAGATGTGGTGCCGTTCCCGTACCTTTTATATGGGAGTGAATTGCCGAGTTGCTTGTGCGATTCGTGGCACCGGTTTTTTCAGTTGTGCTATGCACGACTCAGACGATGACCAGAAGAGTTTCATCGAGATCAATTTAATTGAATAGACGTATTAGAGTGTTTGAATAAGGAGAATTTAAATGAGTAACGAGAATAATAGAGTGACACCAGAGAAGGTGTATGTGGAGAAAGTAGATGGTTCCGGCGCAGGCTGGGCTGTTGCGATGATTGTTCTGGTTATGGCCATTGGATTCGGCTTCCTTGCCTTTTCAAACCAGCAGACTACGCATCAGATGAAGCTTGAACAGGCTTATGACAATCTTCGGGACGAATCTATTGCCGCTAAGACTCCGGGTGAGTCCAGCGTCAACATCCAGGTTCCTGAAGTTAAGGTTCCGGAAGTTAAGATGCCTGATGTAGACCTGCCTGAAGTAAATATCTCCACCGATAATGGTGGCGAGCAGAGTGCACCAGCCGCTGATACCAATAACGGCTAAGTTCAAGAGATTTTAGAGATTCCAGAGCTTGAGAGGGGGATTTTTCCTCCTCTTTTGCTTTCTTGTCATCAGGGAGGCATGGTTATCGGTCGTCCGTGCTATTTTTTTAGAAGTCAAGGAGGGTTTGGTGACCATGAAAAAAAAGATTTTTGCAGGAGCTGCAGGCTCCCTCGCTCTGGTGTTACTGGTCGGTGTGACCAGTTCAATTAATGCCGGCGCCGATACCAACGGAGATGCTACTGAGAGCAAACAGACAGTGATTGAATCGGATATCTCTTATTATGCCGATGAGCTTGCCGGCGAAAAGACAGCCTCGGGAGAACCTTATAACCCGAGTGACTTGACAGCCGCCCACCGGGAACTGCCTCTGGGTACCAAAGTAAAGGTTGTCAATCCAGAAAACAAAAAAAGTGTGGTTGTGGAAATTAATGACCGTGGGCCATATGCCCCGGGTCGTGCCCTGGATGTCTCTAAAAAAGCTGCTAAAAAGCTTGGTATGATCAAGGATGGTGAGATTGAGGCTCAGATAACGGTTATGGATAAGCCTCAGTAGTCAATATTTCGGGGGCTTTTATGTTGAGAAGAAAGTTTTTGAGCCTTGTCTCAGTTGTCTGTATGGTTACTCTGGGAGTCGCCTCTGGTGTTTTTTTCGACCGGGTGGAAGCGAAAGAGATGTCCATCCGCGACCGCCAGACGCAGCTGATGAAAGATGTGAACAAAGCCCAGAAAAGCAATGAGCTAACGGATAAAGAAGCTCATAAAATGCGGAAGAGGTTGGCACAGGTCGCTCGCAAGAAGACAAAGATGCTTCGCAAAGCAAAGGATGCCGGTCTCAGCACCGATAACAAAGTCACCCTGGAAAAAGATCTCAATGCCATTAGCATTGAGATCAAAAAGCTTATGCTGGAAAAACGGGTTGAAGCCCAGAAAGCAAAGTAACCGAGAATCAGGAATAGTTTCTCTTTCTAATGATTGATGAGCCAGGTGTATACAAGACCACCTGTCTCATTTGTCATTTCAGACTCTTCCAAGATCAGATGTTCGCCATCTCCGATGATAAACAATATCTTTTCGAGGTTCGAGATATCGTTGAACAGTTCGATGGTGCCTTTGGGTTTAACCAATCTATCTTCGAATCCGGCCATCATCAAAACCGGCGTCTTTTCAATTAGAGCCGCATAGTCTTTGTTGCTGCGCATGAAGGCGTTGAATTCCTTAAGCTCTTCCGGTGTCAGATCCATTCTGATATTGGGATCGGACTTGAGCTTCTCTTGCAAAGCTTTGTCGTCGGTAGCTTTGTCGATCACTTCCTGGGATAAATCCATGGGGGCATCTTTGTTTTCTAGATAATGTGCTCCCACAACTATTTTCTCTTTCAAGTCACCGTAGCGTTCGCCGGAGGGAACAGAAGAGATCAAACCATCCACCAGGTCCGGGTAACGGGAGGTTGTGGCCAGGCAGATGGCTCCTCCCATGGATTCTCCAACCAGGTAGACTTTGGTGCCCGGTAGTTTCGAACGAATAAGCTTGAGGGCGCTCTCTATGTCGGTTATGCAAGCTTCAAAGTCAACGGTGTTAGACTCTGAGCTACGACGCCATTGACCGAATCCTCTCACGTCTATGGCATAGACAGCCATGCCCCGGGCGGCCATGTATCTACCAAAACGCGTGAATGAGCTGCTGTTGAAGCCGAGTCCGTGGACACAGAGAAGGACCCGGTGCGGTTTGTTTTTCGGCAAGAAAGACCGGAAAGGTATATTAATGTCTGCATACCAGGGCTTTTGCTTCGGCGTGCTTTTGCGAGCGGCCGGGCGTCTCGATCTTCTTTTGCGGGCCAGCAGTTGGAGCTCCTGGGTTTCGCCCTGGAAGAGTGCTTGTTGGGAAATGTTGCCCGGCGCGGAAATATCGATGGTATTAGCCACGGATTTAGCTAAGGCATCGTTATCGGTGATACCCGTGCAGGTGAGGGCTGCGAGAATCGTTCCGGAAAGGCAGAGGCTGGTCAGTTTTTTGTTCAACATTTATTCATATCTCTTAATCGGCTGCATTATTGTATCTTCTTTGAAAGCTCACCCCGGGCTTGTTTTTCGGGGGAGAATGCTTATGTTTGCATTTCATAGCACAAGGGACCATTTACAATTCCCGAATTTTGGCGACAATCTCTGAAATTCGTGCTACAAGATATGGTAACGATGCAGGTACTCCAGACGAGGGAACCGAGGGATCGGATCCATTGGGGCAGCACCAATCCTGCAAACATTTTAAACCCGGTGTCATTTACGACACCGGGTTTTACTTTTGGTGACAAAGACAAGCAACAAAAAACCACGGTTTCAGCCGTGGTCTTTCGTCGTCGAACTGCTTTGCAGCAAGTTATCTTGTGTAAGATGTTACCGACCGGGATAGGGCCGGTTTCTCCTCTTCATCATCACCCATGGGGATGTCTTCGTAATCGCTCTTACCGAATTTTTCAATAATGAACTTTCTGTGTCTCCAGGCGAATAGCGCTGCTATCGGCGTTCCCACGGCGACAAGCAGACCGACTGCTACAACCGCCACCAGTATCAGGGTACTGGTCAAGCTGACCACATCCTTAAGCTCCTGGAGGTCGCTTTTCAGGGTGGATAGTTGCGAACTAACGTTTGTTACAGGTCCTTGAAGACCAACAACCGGTTCATACATTTTATCCAATTGGGTCTCCACGTGACCCATTCGTTTGTCCACTGTTTTCATCTGTCCGTTTACTTTTTCCATGTGGCCGTTCACATGACCCATGCTGTTATCTATGGTGGACATCTGGGTCTCAACGTTGCCCATATCCTGTCTCAAGCCGACCATAGGCTTTTGTAAACTGGCTATGGGAGCTTCAAGTCGCATTATCTGCTTCTCCAGATGAACGACTCTTTGTTGCATATCTGTAACCGGTTTGAACACCCAGTGGAATGGATTGAGATGTTTTAGTTGAAAACCCTTTTCTTCTTCAAATTTATTTGGATCGATCTCCACCCCATCTACTTCATTGGCGGCTTTGAGCATGGCCCTGTCGGTCCTTTTCTGCTCCGCTTTCTTTTTCTCCACCAGCTCTTCGGAGGGCTTATTCGCCTCTTCTTTCTGAGAGGCTTTCTCAGTGTCTCTGGCGGTGGCATCTACTTTGTCTGTCTTAACAGCTTCGCTGTCATTGTCAACTACTATGACTTCTGCGCCGCTGGTTTTGTCTGTTGCCGCGGCTTTCTCTTTTGCTGTTCCTGCCTGGTTCCAACCAGTGCCGGCCATCAGTACAAGTGATAACGCCAGGGGCAATATGGTTTTGAACTTAGTCTTCATTTGGCTTGACTCCTTATTTCTAGGATTTAATTAGCATGAAACCTTTTGTTTGATGCTTGTTCGAAGCCGTCTCTTCAACTTACTAGAAGCTTGTCTCTCGTTCCCAGAGGTCTCTGAATCTTGAGCCAAGTATTGTTTGCTCTTCCATCAAAACACGAGCCACAAGAACTATCTTCTTCCGATTTTTTTTGATTATGGCGGTGGCTTCTCTTCTCGATTCGGTGAGGATCCGTCTTACCTCTTTGTCCACCTCTTCATTGAGCGAGTCACCGGTGCTGCCATCATCCTTGATGTAGATCGGGCCCAGCTTGGACATGCCGAACTCTGTCACCATCTTTCTGGCGATATGATTGGCCTGTTCAAAGTCATTGGATGCTCCCGTGTCACGCCTTCTAAGCAATCTCTCCTGGGCGATTCTGCCGCCAAGAGCGGTCATAATTCTTGCTCTCAATTCTTTTTCCGTGTGACCATAACGCTCCTCGGTGGGATGACTTTGCATGGATCCCATCGATTTGGTTCGGGGCTCAATGGTGACTTTTGTGATCGGGTCTGCGCCTCTTCCCTGTAGTGCTTGTTGAACGGCGCAGTGACCAGCTTCGTGCACCGCCACGTTCTTTTTCTCCTCCAGGCTCTGGGATCTCGCCCTGGAGAGCATGGGGTCACCGAACTGCACATAGTCTATTCCTTTATCAAAGTCTTCTACCGTGAGCACCATGTCCTCGGCTTCCGGCTCCAAAGAATGTGGCTCCAATTCTAGCTTCCTCTCCAATCTTTCGGCGGCAGCTATGGCTGCTTCATTGCAGACTTGTTCGATGTCGGCGCCGGAGAAGAGAGGGGTTCTGATGGCCAGGTCTCTCAAGTCGACCTTAGGATGAAGGGCTTTATTCTCTGTATGAATGGCAAATATTCTTTCTCTTCCAAAGGTATCGGGCAGGTCAACGTTGACTCGGTAGTCGAATCTACCGGGCCTTGTCAGGGCACTATCCAGGGTGTCAGGTCTATTGGTGGCGGCCATCACAAGTATGCCGTCCATAGACTCGAAGCCCTGCATGGAGACAAGCAGTTGATTGAGAGTCTGCTCTCGTTCCGAGTCGGAGCCGCTGTTGCCGCCGCCTCGTTTCTTGCCGACTGCGTCTATTTCATCGATAAATATTATTGACGGATGACCGTTTCTTTTCCTGGCGGAGACAGCTTTCTTAAACAGGTTTCTCACCCGCCGGGCGCCGACTCCGACAAACATTTCAACAAAACTTGATCCGTTCACCGAAAAGAAATTGGCTTCTACCTCACTGGCCAGGGCGCGGGCCAGAAGCGTCTTACCTGTTCCGGGCGGACCAACCGCCAGGACTCCTCTGGGAATTTTGGCTCCGAAGCGGTCATACCACTGGGGTGATTTCAACCACCTTGCCACTCTTCTCAATTTAGATACAGCCTCTTCGCAACCGGCGATATCGCTAAAGGTGCATTTTTCATATTCGGTTCCTTTCAGGGGACCGAATCCGGAATGACCGGTCCTATCCGTGAGGTTGGGGAGATTTCTCAAGTTCACCTTATATAGGAATGCGGCGGAAGAAACTATAAGAAGAACTAGAATCAACATTGAAGTCAAATCAATTGGTTGCGCCGGTATCTGCGACTCACCGGCCACGATGATAGCCGGTATGCTCTGGGCTCTAAGCAGCTGAAGCAAAACCGGATAGTCCGGGTTCTTTATATAAATGCTCTCTCCGGAACGGCTCGCGAGTTTTACAACTTTGCTCTCTCTCCAGAGCTCAGCCCGGTAGTATTTATGAGGATTCACTGCTATTTCCTTAGTAAGCTCATTTAGGCTGACTACCTTGCTTGCGGTGTCGGCTGAACCTCGGGAAAGAGTCCAGATCAGAGGAATCGAAACTAATAAAATTAGTAGGCTGACTATAGCTACAAATGCTCTACGGTTTTCTCCTATCTGTTGACTCACGGGATCCTCCTTTATGCGTCTAGTTGTAATAGCACGATAAGGAGGAGAAGTTGCCTGCTGTTAATCTGTGCCTTTGCCCTATATAAAAGGTACGGGGTGTCGTTGCGATTTTGGTGGCATCACTTCTGGTGCATTGCGCTATTAGAACTTTGTACGCAGTTTGAGACACTCGATAGTTCGGGTTCAAGGAGGACCGATGGCATTCATCATAAGACTTTTATTACTGGCTCTGGCATTTAACTTCATTCTTCCGTCCATTGGAGGGATTGAGGTTCATGGCGGATTTGCCGTTTCCATCGGTCTTGCCCTCTTGTTCTCGATCTTAGGAGTTGTCGTGAGTTGGGTTGCCGCTGCCGCAACGGCTGTACTTACCGTCGGGACCTTTGGTGTGGCGCTGTTGGTTCTGATTCCCCTCTGGGTGCTCGGATTCTGGCTCATTCCAGCCTATGTTCTGATGCTCACCTCGGAGATCATGCCCGCTTACCTGACCGTCGCCGGTTGGACTCCAGCCATCATGGGTGGATTGATCACTCTGTTCATCGGAATTCTTACCGATGCCGGTGTTGAAGAAAGGTTAGCTGCCTAGTCGCAAGTTTGAATTAATCAGGAGAGATATATAATGCTATACACACTACTTACAATTTTAGTTGCCCTCTGGTTACTGGGACTGATATCCCATGTGGGAGGACCACTAATTCATACATTACTTCTAATTGCCGGAGTTTTGTTTGTTATTCAGATGATTACCGGACGAAAACCGGTTTAGAAGTTGCACAGATAGAGAACTCCCGGAAGGGAGTTCTTGAATTTTAGGAGGAGAGATTTTTATGAGAAAGATTGGTTTAGTGGTGGCAGGGGCGTTGACCCTGGCCCTCGGCAGTCATCAAGCAGCCATGGCGGCAGATTTTGACGAAATCTTGCGAACGGTATTGACCACCGTAACAACCGGCAGTCTGCCTTACTCTTCCACCTCGGTGAGAACCAGTATCGATGACCGGCAGAGCCAACTAGAGACTCAGATTGCCGCTGGGGTGACCACCGGTCAATTGACCGTGGACGAAGCCGCTGATTTGAGAAATCGGCTGAGCTCCGTCTCCAGCCTGGAGTCCAGCTATCTTCTGGACGGGTCCCTAAACTATACGGAGACAAGAACTCTCCTCGATCAGTTGACAGACGTATCAAGACGTCTTGAGGTGTATTTATCCAATGACAGCACTGTGGGCGGTACCGCGGTCATCAACCACCGGACCTGGTTCAACCGATTTGGTGCCAGACCACTGAGCGACGGCACCCTCCCCAACGAAACTCTAAGAAGAGCCCATATCGATTCTTATCAAGCCGAATTGAGTGCACGGATCGAACAGGGCGCTGTGGATGGACGTTTGACCTGGGATGAAGCCAGAGAGCTGAGAACCGACCTCAATAGAATCGCCAGCGATAAGTCTGTCTATCTGGGGGATGGAAGGTTATCCTATGATGAGGAAAGTAAGTTGAAAGACGCTCTTGTGGCCTTAGATGATAAGAGCAAAAGAGAGCTGCGTGACTACAACACAGCCAGCAGAAGTAACACTAACTATAGACACGGCCGTCATTATAGAGGAAGACACCATTCAGACAGCGTAAATCGTCGCCAGTCGGTACTGAGGTCCAGGATAGACAGCGGTCTCAAGTCCGGCCGATTAACTGCTTCTGAAGCTAGTAAACTATATGATAAAGAACAGCAGATAAGCACCATGGAGGCTCGTCTGAGAAGCAGCGGAAGCGGACTCAACTGGAGAGAGGAGAGAAACATCATGAATCGCCTCGACAACCTCAGCAAACAGATTAACAAAGAGCTATTTGATCGTCAGGTTAGATAGAGATCCAGTTCTAGACTGAAAGTGAAATAGAAAAGAAGCCGGTTCATTATGTGCCGGCTTCTTCTTTATAGTAGTTCTCGATGATAGCACTATCGAAGGTATTATCTCTAACTAAGCAGACTGTGATATACCCTGGAGGATTTACATCTTTCTATGAAATTTCTGGTGACAGTGGTTTTTGAAGGCATTCCCAGCTCTCTTTTGAGCGTCGATTTCCCCGCTCTGGCAACTTTCCGCCAGTGGTTTTTCACCAGTAATTGGTTTACCCAGAGACCATGTAGCCTCTCTTCTTTTGGCGCGTAAGGCAGATTGGGGTCTTCTCCTAGAATACTATTCTCATTCTCTATACTCATATCTGGCGGGTCTCCGTTCTTTGTGCTTCGTATATCTTTGTTCGTTAACTGTTATTTAGCATGGTTATGGTCTTTCCATGCTATCGACCTCATTCAGAATTTAAAAATAGAAAGAAGGCTTACTCTCCGGATAAACCGATGAATAAGCCTTCTTCTGGCTTCACTTAGAAACTATTGTCTCTTGGGGTAAAGCTTGTCTCGCGTTCAAGAACAGCAGTTATTTGAGTTGAGGAATTTCTCTACTCGTTTCTCTGCTTCTTCACGCTGAATTCCGTAACGCTCCTGAATTTTACCGACTAACTTGTCATTGTCAGCTTCAATCGCAAGCATATCGTCGTCGGTGAGGTCGGCAAATTGCTTCTTAACTTCACCTTTTAACTGATTCCAATTTCCTTTTATCTGTAACTTATTCATATATCTCTCCTGTTAGTTTGTGTGTAACTATTCAAATAGCTTTCGATTGTTTTAGCTCTGGGTAAGTACCTTTGATATTCCAGCGATCATATTCATGGCCACAATCAGAACCATGGATCCTAAAATTGCCGGAAGGACTGCCACACCGCCCAGTACAGGACCGGTGTGGCCGATTAGAACTACGCCCAGCCATGCGCCCAGTATTCCTACCAGTAAGGAGGTTGTGATACCACCCGGTACTTCTGAAAAAACAATGAGCGTTCCGATGGACGCGCATGCCGAGGCAACCAGACCGTATATCAGTAATCCTATAACTCCCATGACTTGACTTTAGTTCCTCTCTTCCTTTCCTTCGGACTCAATCTGTTTAGCATGCCTTTTTACGGGCAATGCTTCTATCTTGTTCTCATGGTCACGGAGACTTCCGTGGGCTGTTCGAAAGCCACCACCATTGATGTGCCTTTATTTAGAGCCTTCTGAGTCGGCTCAAGGAACAAGATTTTTGTTTTCTTGGCTCCAATTCCTACGGTTGCCGGCTCTCTGGCTTCGGACTTAGGATTGGCAGGGATCTTTTTATGCTCGATTGCCTCAGGACCGGATGTCCTTACGGCTACCCTTGCAGGCAGTCCGTTGAGTTTCACCTCAGTACCACTGGGGGTGGTGAGGGAGGAGAAGCGAAGCATATAGTTGCTTTTGTCTGTTTTCACCAGCTTCCCGACCAGAACAGAGTTACGGGGAAGAGCGTAAGAGTCGAAAATCACGTCTCTTGTGAGCACGGCTCTAATATCTTTCTGGCTTTTCACATTGGCTAGAAGTACACCCTCAGCCAGGCGAATCGGAAGCACCGTGCCGGCAGGGGCGTAGACGCTTCTTTCTACGATGGCCATGTCGCCGGAGAGTTTATGGTCTCTAGTCAACTTGGCTACATAGGCTTTTGTGGCGGCGCTGTCGCCCAGCCGTCTCTTAATAGCTTCGGCCCAGCGGTTAGCCAACTCTTCCGGTTTTACTCCTTTTGTGTTGGCACTCTTAGCGTCAGCGCTGACAATGTAATGATTGTCCAACTGTACGGTGAAGGCGCCATTATCTTTAATCACCTTGACCGCATTTGGTGAGCGGTCGGCGGCTAGCACCAGAGCGTTGTCGAAGTTGTCCTGGGCAAGCCAGGCGCGCTTCTTGGCGTCGAAGCCGGCAGCTCCGGCTTTGATCTCAAACATTGGCTGACCGTTGAAAGTCACAGCTTGACCTTTGCTCAGTTGAGCCATGGCCGCTGGGGCCATTGTGGTGGAGATAGCCGCTGTAACAGCCAGCGCCACCAGTTTGTCTTTATCTAAAAAATTCATT
>JAUIJG010000573.1 GCA_030431355.1 bacterium | reverse complement strand
CTGACCAGTATGCCTTCTTCTTTCATGAACTGACAAAAGTTGCCGGACTGATCTTTGCAGTTGACCATGAAGAAATTGGCTGAACCCTGGACTATGTCGTCGAGCTTGTTCGGATTGTCGGAGGCATTGGTCCCATCATTGGCGACTACCCTGTAGCCGATATCTGACAAAGCCTTCAATAGAGAAGCTTTTCTCTCCATGGTGTCGATGGCGGCTTCGATAACTCTGGGCTTCAATGCTACCAGTTCAGAACCTTTGTTAGCGATATAAGAGTTTACGCTGTAGGGCATCCGCATCCTGGCTAGATACTCCAACTTTTCGCTGTCACCGATGATGATACCGAGTCTAAGACCCGCCAATCCCCAGGCTTTGGAGAAGGTCCTAGTGACCAATAGGTTGTTGTACTTTCTTGTCAGGGCGATGCTGCTGTTATTTTTATAGGCGTTCTTGCCATAAAAATAATCCGCATAAGCTTCGTCTAGAACAAAGAGGGTCCGGGGAAATTTGACCAGCCAGCTCTCTATCAGTTTAAGATCCAGCACGGAGCCTGTGGGATTATCCGGGGAGGCAAAGGTCGCAAGCTTGATCTCATTGTCTGTTAGAACCCTCTCCAGCTCATCAGTGTCGTAGCTGAGATTGGACCGCACCGGCACCTCGAAAGTTTTGCCCCCTGCCAGCACCATGCTTCTCTGAATCAAGGCGAATGTCGGTTGTGATACCAGCGCCTGGTCTTGAGAGGGTTCGATGAAGGTGCTTGCGATTAGCGAAAGGGCCTCATCTGTCCCGTTGGTGGGGAGCAGATTCTCCTTGTCTACAGCGAATATCTCAGCCAGGTTTTCTAAGAGCGGATCATATTCCGGATAAGCCGAATAATCATCGCCGCTTAATAAAGGAGCCGTGTTCTCGTTGAAATCCAGGCGAATATAATTCCGTCTTCCTTCTTTGGGGCTCTTGTAGCGGTCTTGATCCATAACCACTTTCTTGGCCGGTATATCGGTCTTCGCGGTTGTAGATTTTGTCTCTGTGGAATTTGGCATGAGCGTTTACTCTTCTATCTCAAATGAATTTAGGTCTCTAACAAACTTTCGATTGCTTCTCTAGTTTTTCGCAGATGTCTTTCGGCAACTCTTTTGGAATATCGGTGGAGGCCTCGTCCACGATTTTGTCCACGCGATATTCAAGGATGTCTCGGGCACCTAGCTTCACCAGCTTCGGTATTAACTCTGCGACTTCATCCTGGCGCACGGCAATTTTAACCGCGTAGGCATCGTCTTTATAGAGTCTTGAAATAGTGGGTGAACGCATGGCAGGAATATTTGCCACCAGCTCGTCGAGGGCGTCGGCTTCGACGTTCATCTCAAGCAATACCCGGGCTTTTGCCTGGAGGGTGCTCTTCATGAGCATGGTCATCTCCAGGAGTTTTTCCCGCTTGACCGGATCTTCAAAGGCGGCCCGGCTACAAATGAATCTTGTGGTGGAGGTCAGGACCTCGTCGACGATGTCGAGACGGTTTGCTTTCAGGGTGTCACCGGTGGCGGTGTTGTCCACTATGATATCGGCGTCTTCCGGAGGAAGCGCTTCGGTGGCTCCGAAAGCCCTCAAGAATATGGCGTCGAGCCCGTTTTTCTCAATGAACATCTCGGAGAGCCGTCTGTATTCCGAGGCTACCACGACTTTTCTGCCCTGTTTTTTCAATGCTTCAATAGACTGGCCTTCCGGCAGGGCGGCGACGATTTTGACCGGGTCGAAGCCTAAGTCTAGTAGCTCAATTACGTCTGCTTTCTGCTCGACTATCCAATCGTAGCCGCAGAATCCGCAATCGTGACGTCCCAGCTCCACGAGCTTTGGAATGTTCTGGGATTTTATCAATTTGGTGGCAAGGGTCGGGTCGGAAGCCCGGGGGCGATAGTTGCGATCATTTTCTCTATAGGAGATGCCCACCTTGGTAAGTAGACTGAAGACCTTCTCTTTTATCCTTCCGGTGGGAAGAGTGATGCTTAAAGTATTGCTTTGAGTATTGTTTTGAGTTTTGCCCTGGTCTGCTGCCGCGTTGTCTTTTGCGGAGTCGGATTTGGTCTTGTTTGTGGTTTTTGTTTGCATTTGATTTCACCATGAAAAAAGAGCCCGCTGCGGCGGGCTCTTTAAGATCTAGACAGTTACTTCTCTATCGATTAATTCAGTTAATCCAGAAAATCTGACCGATCAGCCCGCTTAATAATGAAAGCGTGATGATGATGGCCATGATGGTGACCGAATGCACGTATTTCAAAATTGAGCTTGAGATTGAACATCATCTTTTAAAAGAACGGATTCTGATTTGGAACCGGCTTTCGGGAAGCCGCTGATTACTTGATGGATGTTGAAAAGGTAACATGGGAAAATTTCGGACACAACAGTTTGCAAAGAAAACTTCATATGAGATTTTGCTTGTGCTTCCAGCCAAAATCCTGGGGAAAACCCTGAATGGATATGCGGATTTTAGACATGGAGCCACAGG
>JAUIJG010000572.1 GCA_030431355.1 bacterium | reverse complement strand
GTCAGGACCGATACCTTTGTCCAGTCTCTTAATATCCAGGAACTCAGGAGTTTTGACAGCGTGTTGAATGGCGCTCTCTCTCGATTGCCCTGGTCTGGGTTTTGGATTGCTGCAAGCATCAATTCTTAGTAGCGGCCTTTCATTGTCCATGAAGAAAATAATTGAACCTTCTCTGGGTAAATCTCCACTGGCGTGGCGATCGATAATCTCTTTGATCACGGGATGAGAAGCGACTTTTTCAAGACGTCTGAACTGTTTAGCGTCTATAGCTTCGATCTTCAGAGATAGATGTTCTTTGATGTTGTTCAGCCTGGTCAGAGCGTCTTCGTCCTCTGTCCTGGTTCTGGGTAGGTCTTCACTCTTGCCTGGAATCCCTTTCCATGAAGTTTCCACCGGATTCATCATCTCTTCCAAGAAGGTGACCGATCCATCCAGTAACATGGCTCGAATGGCTGCGTCTTCCTGGGTCCGGGATGCTTCTATAACTTTGTCTGCGAAATGTTTCAAAGACTTGAGAGCGCGGGTGTACTGGGGTCTCGCCTTTCTCATCTCCTGGGCAACTCCCCTGAGAGACTCTTTGGTGCTTTCCAGTAATTCGAACCGCTCTTTCTCGGAGGCAAAATGGATTTGATTTGACTCCAATTTGATCAGAAGCTCTTTATGCTGCTGTTTCTCTTTCTCTAAAATATAAGGTCTAATATCTTTGCAAACTAGTTCTCTGGCTTCTTCTACTATTCGAGACCACTCACCCACATTTTGACCGGCATCCATCCGTGGCGCCTTAGCCACTGTCAGGGATGAGGCCACCGAGATCAGGGCTGTGTCTGCTTGCCAGAGTGCCTTCGGCTTCACAGAATCCGGAGCGCTCGGATGAAGTTCAATCTGTTTAGCTGTCTGGGTATTGACCAGTTCGTGGCTTGAATTACTTCTTGTCCATTCGCCAAAAAAGGAGTGGACATCCTGTCTCGATCTCTGGGTTTTGGTCCCTTCCTGGGAAGAGATGGCCTTCTCCATTGATACATTGGTCTCGTTCAGGCTGCCGCCTTGAAGGCTATTGCTGGAAATATCTTGATGAATCTGCGTCATTACTCGCTTCCGAAATTTGCTCAGGGTTTCTTAACACGCTCTCAGTGTATTGTTTCGACCTGTCATATGCTATTGGGGTTTTCCCCCGGTACTGCGTATTTTTCCCATGCGACTACCCCAAAATAGCTGGGGATGCCAGCTCTGTCAGGGGATTGCTAAATCTAAATCAGTCTGGTTTGCGCCCGATGCGGATATGGAGATTCCACCGCACTGTTCTTGGCTGATCCGGGTCTCCCCAGATAGCGCAGGCATTATCGAAGCGGGACTCGGTGGGGTCAGTGCCGTTCTCATCTATATATGTTTGACAAGCCGACCAACTTCGTAAGAAGCCCAGGCAATCCCTGAGATTCCATTGCAAGCACATCTCCATCGCCGGTGCTTCCATCTCTTCCATGGGCAGCTCTACTTTTGTGTAATGCTCCCGCAGGTCTTTTAAACGACTGGACCAATATGGACTTATGTCCTTATATATGGGATTGAAGGCTTCTTGATAGGGTTCATCGATTCGAAAGGCTTCATAGCACCAGGCAGCAAATAGTCCGCCTGGTTTTAAAACTCGATTGCATTCATCGAAAAATTTTTCTTTGTCGAACCAGTGCAAGGCATTGGCTACGGTGACTAGAGAGACTGAACTCTCTTTCAGCCCGCAATCTTCGGCTGGAGCTACTCGGAACTCCACGCCTTTGAGGTCGAGCGCGTTTTCAATCTGGCTGGTGGAGGCATCGGTGGCAATCACATGGTCAAAGAGATAGGCAAGCTTGGATGCCGCCTGGCCGTTTCCGGTAGCGCAGTCCCAGGCGAGGGCTCTGTCCGGCGAGCGCTCGGCCAGATGTTCGAAAAGCGCATCGGGATAGCTCGGGCGGAACTGTCTGTACCTGTCCGCTTGCTTTGAAAATCGATCTTCAAAATCTACCATCTATAAAGCTATACTGAAAATCTATACTGACGCGCCTGGAGAGCATCAAGTTTAGCATGGGCAGATTTCATTTTACGCCGTCATTCAATCTAAGCTTGTGTTCTGGGCGAATTTATGGCGTTTTCGGCTCTATATACCGATCATCCTTCAATTTACCGGTGCGATTGCTGATTCCCATTATGTCGTGGATAACTGTGTGCATGGTGACAGGCAACGCTGCTCGGGCAGAAGCCGATTCGGTTTCGGACAGGAAGTCGATGCCCCTGACTGTGGTTCAATCACCACCGGTGGTGAAGCGACATTTTTACAATTGGAACAGTCCTCCGCCTGATATGCCGGCACTAAATCCTGGGGAGCTTGGAATTACTGAAGCGACCTATGTAAGAGTTTTCAATTTTAAGATTGACGTCATCTCTTCCAGAAGAGTCAAGGACCGATATGAAGTAGTAATCAGTCCTGTTTCCGCCACTATAAAGTTGTCTTTGCCTGTTGATA
>JAUIJG010000571.1 GCA_030431355.1 bacterium | reverse complement strand
GGCGGTGTATTCGCCAAATTGGTGGAGAGAAACACCACCATTCCCACCCATAAAACTCAGATGTGCTCCACCGCCGAAGACAATCAGAACGCAGTGGATATATATGTATTCCAGGGTGAGCGCTCCATGGCCCGCGATAACAAACTGCTGGGCAACTTCAGACTGGATGGTATCGCTGCCGCTTCCCGGGGTGTTCCCAGAATCGAAGTTTCCTTCGATATCGATGCCAACGGTATTTTGAATGTATCAGCCAAAGATCAAAATAGTGGAAAAGAGCAGAAGATAACGATTACCGCCAGCACCAACCTGGAAAAAGAAGACATCGACCGCATGGTGAAAGAGGCTGAATCAAACGCCTCTGAGGACAAAGAACGCAAAGCCCAGGCTGAGCTAAAAAATGAATCGGATAGTCTTATCTATGCCCTGGAAAGAAACCTCAGGGATAACGAAGAGCATATAAGCGAAGCCAATAAAGACAAGGCTAAAGAGCTCATCGCCAAACTGCGCCAACAAGTCGTGGATGAAGCCGAAGAATCCGAAGCCAAAGAGACCATGAACGAAATGCGCGGTCTCATGGTCATGATCGATCAAGAGATCTCCCAGGCTAAAGAGAAAGAAGCGCCTCAATCAGAAGATAGTTCAGGTTCGGAGTCGGAGTCGGAGTCCGAGTCAGAGTCCGAGTCCGATGAGACCGGCGCCACTGATGCAGAAGCCGAATCCGAATCAGACACCGGCGAAGATGCAAAAGGGGAAGATTCGGTCGAGAAAGAAGAAAAAAGCGATAATAATCAAGATGCAGATGGAGAAGATTCCTCTGCGTCGGAAGAGAAAGCGAAGTCTTCGGATAAGAAGAAAAAGAAGAAACCGAAGAAGGATGCCAAAGGCGGCGACGATGACGATGACGTCATAGAGACCGAGGTTGTAGACTAAATCCCTCCTAAAATTGCCGATTGAATCGGTAGTTCAATCGAAGCGACCAACAGGAAAGAAGAGATCCTAGAAAGTATGAAAACCAAATTCAAGTCCGGAAAGTACCAGCCTCTCAGCTTATTTATGGCGTTGACGCTGCTGTTTACCTCTTCCGGCATTGCCTTTGCTCAGACAGATGATGGCGTAAGAGCCTATCAAAAAATGCTCTCTGCTCCCTCCGAAGAAGGAGCCAAAGCTCTATCGGAGCACCGCGGCTACCAGGCAAAGAAAATCCCCTGCTTGATCTGGGCAGCGAAAAGACCTAAGGCTGCCATGCTTGCCATTCACGGATTCGGTCTTCACAAGGGAACCTATGAACAGTTTGCCCGGGAAATGGCCAGGGTGGGCATATCAGTGTACGCCATTGACGTGAGAGGATTTGGTCACTGGGTCAGAAAAGGTGTCAACAAGATTGATTTTGATGACACCCTCAAGGACATCGGTCTGGCCCTCACTGAAATGAAAAAAGTAAATCCCGGCATTCCGATAGTGGTACTGGGTGAGTCCATGGGCGGGGGCATCGCCCTGGCTGCTGCGGCTGAGTACCCGAACCTGATAGACGGGTTAATCACCTCGGTTCCTGCCGGAGATCGCTTTGACAAAGCCGACAGCAGTATCGATGTGGTCAAACAATTCCTATTCAAAGGCGCGAACGCTCCCATGGATGTGGGTGAACAGGTTGTAGGCGCAGCCACCAAGAAAGAGAAGCTTCGCAAAGACTGGCTCAATGACCCCCTTTGCAGAACCAATGTCACTCCAGCCGAGCTGATAAAGTTCAACAATTTCATGAACAGAACCTTGAAAGTGGCTACCCGTGTGGATAAAATGCCGGTTCTCTTCATCCAGGGCAGTAAAGACAAACTGGTCAGACCAGCAGGCACAATGAAGCTATTCAATAGAATCAGCTCGCCCCATAAGCAGTTTGTTTTGAGCACCACAGCCGAGCACCTGAGTTTTGAGAAAGCACAGTTCAGCAAAAAGGATCTGGCCTTTGTCGAAAACTGGATCGACGGCACGGTGGCAGATATTCTCCCGGATAAGATAGCCAAATCCAAACAGAATAAGAAAGAGCCCGAGAAGAAGAAACCTGCTCCCCAGGTGGTTAAGAAGAAAGCTAGCTTTGCCGCTATAAAAGCCCAGAAGAGATCCAGCCTGCGCTACTGGATCGAGCTGAAAAGAGATGGCAAAATCTATCGTTGCAACAACAAGATGACCTTCAAATCAGGAGACTCGATTCGATTTCATCTGATACCGGATATGGACGGTTACGCTTACATAGTCCTGAAGCAGGGCACTTCCGGCAGCTCTGCCGTTCTTTTCCCCTCTGCCTCCACAGGCAACAACAACTATCTCAGAAAAGGCCAGGACTTCCCCCTGCCCTACCAAGATTGGCTAGCCTTCGACAATAATCCTGGATTGGAAAAGGTGAGAATTATGTTCTCCCGCCAGAAAGTCGATATCGCCCGGATGCAAGCCCTTGAGCAAAAGAAAATTGCCTATGTATCGGCTGACATGACCGGTGCTAAGGA
>JAUIJG010000109.1 GCA_030431355.1 bacterium | reverse complement strand
GGTGGTGGTGGCTTCCAAACAAGCTATACGATACCGAGCCGGTTCTTGAAAGAGATTACCCCGGGCTTGCTGACCGGTTATCATCCCGAAGAGACCGCAGGCTATGATGATCCGTCCTTGAACGAAGATGGAATCGAACCAGGTAATTATGGTCAACCTGCTGCCAGAAAGAGCTCTTTCGGCGGCAATGGATATAGCGATAGCGGCTTCGGATCGGACAAATACGGCAATAACAACTACGGTGGCGGTTATGGTTCCAGCAAGTCGAATCGCAGCAATCAAAGGAAAAGCGGCTCCGGCTCTGGTAGTTTTAATTCCAGGGGACATTCCAAACCCAGGGTGATTCGCCAGGGGCAAGGAACGCCAGCTAATTTCATAGGGTCGGCTCCCAAAGCGCCTGAGGAGACAGCAACCTTTGAAAAGCTCCGGGAAGGGGATCGGATTAACCACAAAACCTTCGGAGAAGGAGAGGTAATCAAGGTGCTTGGCACCGGAGGCAAAGAGCTTTACAACATCAAATTCAGCGACAAGACCCGCGTGCTGGATCCCAGGTTTGCAAAACTTATAAAGCTTTGATTCTCTAGCCCTTATATAAGAAACTAGTTTCTCAAGTGTAGAGACCATAAGGAGAGGAGTCGTGGCACTAGAGAGAACTTTTGTCGCCGTGAAACCGGACGGTGTTCAACGTGGGCTGGTCGGAGAAGTAATTTGCCGATTCGAGAAAAGAGGCCTGAAGCTTGCTGGAATGAAACTGATGAAAGTTTCCAAAGAGAAAGCGGAAGAGCACTACGGCGAACACAAAGACAAACCCTTTTTCAAAGGTCTTGTGGAATTCATCACATCCGGCCCCATAGTGGCAATGGTATGGGAAGGCAATGACGCAATCACCCTGGCTAGAAATGTTATCGGTGCCACCAATCCGGCTAACGCCAACCAGGGCACCATCCGAGGTGATCTAGCCGTTGAAATCGGACGCAACGTTGTCCATGGTTCAGACGGTCCTGAAAGCGCGGATAGAGAGATCGGAATCTTCTTTGATGATAATGAAATCTGCAAGCAATGGGCCAGAAGCATCGACAACTGGGTTTGCGAGAACAACTAACTGAATCGTACTAGGAATCAGTTAGCGCGACAATACGATCAAAAACATGCCTGGCGGTTAACTCTGTCAGGCATTCTTTTGTTTCTATGGGACAGATTCGCTTGAAACATGGCTGACAATCCAGGTCTAGATGAACCGTGTGACATTGTTCTCCATAAGGTCCGTTTCTCCCCCAGGGAGTGCTTCCATGTATTGCCAGCACCGGACAAGCACCGACTGCTGCCGCCAGGTGAAGCGGTCCGGTATCAAGACCAATTACCATACCTACTTTCTTAAACAACTCCACCAAATCCCTAATTACGGTTCTACCGGTAAGGTCTATTACCCTGGCTTGCGGACAAAGACTCTCAATCGAATTCTTGATATTCCGGTTGGTCTCAATATCCGACGGTCCACCTACCAGAATTATCCTGGAATCATACTTGGTGACAAGCATTTGCGATAAGTCAGCCCAGTTTTCATAAGGCCAAATCTTTGTCTCCCAGGTAGTCCCCGGAATTAGTACCAGTTCTTTTTTAGAACCTATGTTGGAACCGACCGCAAAGTTTGACTGACCGGATGCCACCATATCTTTGTCTGTTACTTTTGAATCTTCGGTTTCGGAGCCCGAGACTGACGAAACCACTCTACCGCCTTCTGACAAAGGCTTTCCGGCATTTCCACCAGCACCACCATCGGCATCGTCCCCAATGTTTGACACCAGATTCTTCTGATCACTCAACATCATTCCAACTTTGGAAATAGTTTCAGAAGATGGTGGCGGCAGTATGAATTTCACTTCGGCACTAGATTCGACATCAGATTTTCCGATTATTCTTAACAGATACTCACTTAGCTCCATGTGTAAATCGACCACATGTTTATCAGGGGCACGAAAGTCAGAAACAGGCAACCGGTGGGTATACAGCAAATCCGCCTTTTCTTTTGTGCCTCCATATCCAATGCGAATCGGGGCACCAGAGATGTAACCAATTAGAGCGCTCTTCATAAGACCCTGAAGATCGATCGCGACATCAAATCTCCTCTCAACTAAATTCGAGACGAATTCATTCATTTCTCGCAAAACAGAAGGACATTTTTCTGCATTAAAAATCCCTGAAACCCAAGCAGACTTAGGCATAACAATCACTTCGTCAACGAGTGGATTGTTCTCCAATAGTTCCAACTGAGGTGGCTCGACGATCCAGGTCAACCTGGTATCAGGGAACCTTTTTTTGATGTTAAAAGCGGCTGGAAGAGCGTGCACCACGTCTCCTAAAGCGCTAAGTCTGATAAACAACAGCCTCAAAATGTCCACCTCTGGGCAAAAGTTTAGTTACAGTACTTAACCAAACTTCTAAGATGATACCAGCCATCAAAACTGGTGCGGCACCACGTTCGGGGCGATTTGGTCTTCCAAGCCAGGCCCGAAGGAATGGCACTTTCAACAAAAATGTATATCCGATGCATGAATAAAATATACGCATTAGGGTACAATTACATTGCCACCTTGAGTGGTGGTGGTCGAATCCCGAATCGCTGAGACGAAACAATCGTCTTAAATCGGAAACCTCGAATCAATCATTTTATATGAGCATTCTATATTAGATTCAAATTCGACCCAGGGCAGATATCCCATGGAACAAGGAGAGAAACATGGTAGCAACAAGAAAGCCTGCAAGAGCTAAAGCAAAAACAACTGCAAAGCGTAAGCCCGCCGCCAAAAAACCGGCAGCTCGCAAATCCGCAGCTAAAAAGCCTGCTGCTCGCAAGGTAGCTACAAAAGCTAAAACAACAAGAGCTAAATCCGCAGCTAGAACAAAAGTAAAAGCTAAAGCTCCAGCAAGAGCTAGAACTTCTGCTCGCGCTAAAGCTGGTGATGACTACCAAAGCTTCAGCGGTAAGTTCACTGTACGTCTTCCCAAGTCTCTTCACCAGGCTCTGGTGCAAAGAGCTGAAAAAGAAGGCGTTAGCCTGAACCTTTTCGTCACCAACGCACTGTCCAGAACCGTGGCAATGCCTTCCAAAAAACGGTAAGCGGATAGACGAATAATCAGTTATAAGAAAAGGGGTGCTCCAGGGCATCCCTTTTTTTATAGCTTTGGATTCCAAACCCGTTTCATCGCTTTTATGTCTTCAACCGTTAAAAGCAATCATAAGAGGTAATTGGGCATACGAGAGTCTTTGCACTGCCCTATCAAAACTGGTATCAGAATCATGGAGAACCTGGTCGAGGGCACGGCCAGGCTGAAGTAAAAAATCGCCCGCCCGGTGATGAACCCCTATGAGCCCCCATGAGCCCTTTATCAATTTTTGAACGCCTCCGGAACATAGCCTGGAAAGGCCTTATATCGTCGAAAAGCAAGTGCTATTAACTATATATCGCAAATTTGAACAATTTAATATTATCCGCCACCACCCAGACAGGCTCTCCAAAACTCCAGCATCCTCTACCCCGTGGCTTTCTTATAGCGCGCTCATCTTCAAAAACCTGTAAACCTTATTTTTACTAACTTCCACCCATTATCAAGAAGTGGTTAGATCCTCATTATTCCGTGGTCCCATCGGGAAACCAGAAGGCATAGCAGGTCAGGCGTACCGCTGCCAGGTTTCCATCGCCACACCAGTTGAGAAATCAAGTAAATAAGGAAACGGTATTCATGTCTCAGCAAAATGTCCCAATCCTCAACCTGAAAGCCCAATACGATTCTATCCAGGATGAGTTGGAGAAGAATATCCTGGAAGTACTTCGCAGCGGAAGCTATGTGCTCGGCAAATACGTTTCGAAGCTGGAAGAAGAAGTGGCTGCGATATGCGATTGCAAATACGGCATCGGTGTAGCAAACGGAACAGATGCCCTGCACCTTGCCCTCTGGGCCCTGGATATCTCTCCGGGAGATGAAGTTATTACCACCCCCTTCACTTTCGCCGCCACAGCGGAAGCAATCGTCCTCAGAGGCGCCAAACCCGTCTTTGTAGATATTGATCCAGTCACCTTCAACATAGATACATCAAAAATAGAAGCGGCCATCACCCCTAACACCAAGGCTATTATTCCGGTTCATTTGTATGGACTGCCTGCCGACATGGGTCCGATCATGGAGATTGCCGCCAAGCACAACCTGAAAGTTGTGGAAGACAACGCCCAGGCTATTGGTGCTAATTACAAAGGAAGAGTTACCGGCAGCTTCGGTGATCTTGCTTGCGTCAGCTTCTACCCGACCAAAAACCTGGGAGCCTGCGGTGACGCCGGAATGGTGGTCACAAACGACGAAGAACTGGCAAATCGAGTCAAAGCATTGAGAGCCCACGGTTCAACTCGTCGCTACTACCACGACGAACTCGGTATAAACAGCAGATTGGACGAAATGCAGGCAGCGGCGCTGGTGGCAAAACTTCCATTCTTATCCAGATGGAACAAGCGCAGAAACGAAATCGCCGACCGCTACAACCAACTTCTGGAGAAATGCCCCCAGATTGTTCTGCCCACAAGAACCGAGAACGCAAGTTTCGCAAACGGTATCGTCTTCACCCACGTGTGGCATCAATACACCATTCGAGTAATCTCGGACAACTACGACAACAAGCTCTCCAACGGGGCCAGACAAACCCTTCTGGAAACCCTTGGAGAAGCCAACATCGGCTCCATGTGCTATTACCCTGTGCCCATGCACATGCAAAAGCCTTTTGCCGGTGATTACAAATATGGCGATTTCCCTGAAGCGGAAAAAGCAGCAGCAGAAGTACTTTCGCTACCGATGTATCCTGAGTTGACCGACGAGCAAGTAGATGCAGTGGCTGCCGCTGTGAATGACGCGATGGCTCGCTCCAGCGCTCATATGAGTGTTTCCATGACAAGCACTCCGACCGTCAACACAGGCTTTCCTGCGGTATAGAGGAAAGCCCCGGGGATACAAGCACCTGGGAAGCATATGGAACAAATCTGGAATAGTGCTGGCAGGACATTGGAAAGCCTGATCCGGAGCCATAGATGGTTGTTGAGTCGTCCGGAATGTTGCAGGTCCCTAGCAGGTCAAGCAACCTGCCTGCGAAGCCTAATGCAGCTTCGTTTGTCTGCGGTATTTTGGTGCTAAGATCCTCTTTCCGGCTGCCACTGGAATTCCGGTCAAAGAAGTAGATTGAGAGAGAAAAATGAACATCGCTGATAAATCAGGTCCAGCAACCATACATCCGACAGCAATCGTAGACAAAGGGGCTAAAATCGGAAGCAATGTGAGCCTTGGTCCCTTCGTTATTGTTGCAAGTGGTGTCAAAATCGGAGACGGCGTCGTTATCGAAGCCTCCACAATTGTCCATGAGAGTGTCGAACTGGGAGACAATTGTTTCATAGGCTCCCACTGCATCCTGGGAGAGAAGAACAACAATCACCTGAAAGCTGCTGACTACGAGAATCCAGCCCTGACAATCGGCAAAAACTCAACCATTCGTTCCCAGACCATCATTTATGGTGGCTGCACCATCGGCGAAGGTTTCCAAACCGGACACAAAGCTGTTATCAGAGAAGACAGTCATTTCGGCAAGAACTGCAGTTTCGGCACCCTGTCCCAATCGGACGGACAAATCAAGGTGGGCGACAACTGTCGTTTTCATAACAACGTGTTCATTGCTACATTCACGACATGCGAAAACGATGTGCATTTCTATCCCATGTCCGCCACGGTGGACAGCCTCCATCCTCCATGTCAGCAAGGAAGAAAGGGTCCATACCTGGAAGAAGGAGTCACTGTGGGAGCCAAAGTGTTGCTTCTGCCCAGAATACGTCTTGGCAAAGGCAGTGTTATCGCTGGTGCTTCCGTGGTGACCCACGATGTCGAACCTTATATGGTTGCGGTGGGGGCTCCTGCTAAAGTGATTAAACGAAAGGATGAAGTTCGCTGTCATCTGGAAGACAGAGCGGCATATGAAGTTCCACCGGAGTAAGAGAATTTCGTTTTTCTGAATTTCGAAGACTGAATATGATAATTGGAGCGAACAGAAGGTAACTGGAGCAAAACGGAGTGAGCCAGAACAAGCCAGATATTGCCTGTAATTCAAGCAGAGATTCAGACTTTCCGGACTTTGCCCTTCGTCAGTTGCTGCCACTAACAATCTTGATCGTTCTTGTTGTAGTTGCCTACAAGCCGGTTCTCTTTGATTTTTTTCTGGGAGATGACTTCGTTCATCTAATCTGGTTGAAAAAAGCCATGTTAGAGCCTGGACTGATAGTCAAAAACTTTTACAGCAACTGGCTAGACATAACAACCACAAGCTTCTACAGACCACTAATCTCAGTTTTCATGGCATCAGACTATTTCTTTGGCGGTGCTAACGGACTGACTTTTCACCTCACCAACTTATTTTTTCACCTGGTTGCCACCACCACCATTTTCTTCCTTGGCAGAGACCTGTATATAGATGCCAGCTCTTCTGCCCAAGCGAATCCTGAAGCTGTATCGAAATCTGCGGCTGGCGCTAATGCCTATAACGACGCAGGTGCCGATGCCGATGCCGATGCCGATGCTGATGCTGTAGCAGGTGCCGATGCTGTAGCAGGTGCCGATGCCTATAGCAAAACCGACATTGCAGCCAAATCAGAAGACGTCTCGGTTAAAAACGAAGCGGTTCTGTACGGTCTGGTGGCCGCCGCTATTTTCGGTTTTTACCCTTTGCATAGTGAAGCAGTTGCCTGGATTACCGGTCGTGTCGACGCGGTAGTTACGGCTTTTATCTGCCTGGCTCTACTCTTTTACAGGCGATGGCGCGTCACCGGAAGCAATATCGCATTAATCCGCACTTTTATCTTTCTCATAGCCGGTCTTATGTCCAAAGAGATGGCCATAACCCTACCCGGAGTGTTCTTTGCCTACAGCTTCTGGCTAGAGATGACGGCAAAAGACAAGAGTGCTGTGCCTGATTCATCTATTGCCAGCTTGTTTTTCAAGAGAGTTATTCACTCAATTAAAGCCAGCGCTCCATTCTTCGCACTACTCATTTTCTATTTCATCCTCAGGAGATTCGCTCTTGGAACTTTTGTGGGCGGTTATGACAACTCACTACTGCCATTCTCAAATCTGCACCACTTTTTAGCCACCTGGCTCCATGGAATCAGAATGTTTCTGGTGCCGTTAAATAGAGAGGTCGTGTCCTCAAGCGATCCTCTAAATTTGGTGCTATTTGCTACTTTGCCGATTATGGCCTGCTTGTTCGTAAGCAATGTTCTCAGAAGCAAAACGTTCCTGAGACTAAACCTCTTCAATATCTCCTTCATCTTCTTTGCCTTCCTGCCTGTCTACAAACTATTCGCAATAGCCAACGATCTGCAAGGCTCAAGACTTGCCCAGGTTGCCACGGTAAGCCTTGCTCTCCTTCTGGCTTCCAGCTATGCAACCCTGAGAAACGAGCATAAACTTTTCAAGGTTCTAAAAGCGGTATCGGTCGCCATATACCTATCGGTTCTGTTCGTGGGGTTGAGCACCAACAACGTCGTCTGGGCAACCGCTGGTCATGAAGTCAACTCAATTCGCACTGCACTGGCAAAACAGTATCAGTCGATTGATGGCGATCCCCAGGTTCTTTTGCTCAACTTGCCGGATAACATACATGGGGCCTACGCGGTTCGAAACGCGCTCGATGGAATCACAAAAGTGCCCCAGTTTCCCAGGGATATTAACAACTGCTTGATGATTAGTCCCTATGAACCCATCATTCCTTTCGGTTTTCTGAGCAAATCCCTGGTGGAGAACAGAGACAAGGTGGTGGTGCTCTCCTGGTCGGAGGATAAGAAAGCTTTTGATAAGCTGGACCTCAGCCAGGACTCTGAAGCTATCTCCAGAAGTTTCGCAGGATCCGAATTGAATGCTCTTATCGGAAAGAACGGCTCCAAGCAGAATGAAAGCGACAAAAATCAAGGCGCGAAAAACGACGAAGAGAGAGGTCATGAAGAGACAAGCCACGAAGAGACAAGCCACAATGAAGCACCCATCGAAGAGACAGGTAACGAAAAAGCAAACAACGCCATCCATGAACTTTCTTCCTCCGAGGATTTGGAAATCGACTTGAATGGTTTGCATGGCTTGAATAGCTTGCATGGCTTGAATTGCCAGAATGTGCAGATCGTTGAAATTCACTGTTCACTAAATAATCTAGTGGGCGCTGGAAGGGAAAGGGGTAGATCGACAGAAGAAGGATCAACTGCTGTTCTTCACTACACAAACCAGTACCATCCGGAAAAAGACGGTCAAAAATCACTTGTCTCACCTTTGATGAAACCTTCGAACATCTATTATTTTCCACTGTCATCCAGACCGGATTGGTTCTTCGGAGGCGAATCCCGAAAACTTTATCTGCGAAGTCTTTCCGGCAAAGCACCAGAGATCCAAAAGATAGTCCTGGCGAAAAAGATTGATTTGATGCCGACCATCAACTTTGAAAATTCCGGCTATCTAGGAAGCAAAGGTTACCTACATCTCTCTTCTGGAGAACCGGTGAAGCGATTGCTGGTGGATGGCTCAAATGTTTCCGGTGCAACATCTTGTAGAATCAAAGTTTCACAACCGAACAAACTATTTCAAACCCAGAACGCAGCTGTTCCGGAAGCAAACTCCTTAATGACCATCGAAGCACCAATGAAGGGCAGTGTTGAATTTAAGAGGGTTTCATTTCCTTCCGACGGCATTTACCAGGTAAGGTGCTTCTCCGTGGATAAGGGTGGAAATACTTTAGGTCTGGCATCGGATCATATAGTTATTTCTATCGACGACTAACAGAAGGCAACTAGAAGATGTCTCCAGGACGGTTAGAACGGCTCGGACGGCTAGAGCGGTTAGAACGCTGCTAGTAGTAAATGATAGAGCGCCCATTTCCTGACTGTAAAATTCGCGCAATGCGCTTCCATAAACTCTCTTCCCTGTCATAAATCGGTGCTCCATACAACTCCAGATCTCTGTACTTCGATCTTCTATTGGGAAAGAAAGATTGAATCCACTGGGGCATAAGGCTCAGCTGTGCTCTCAAAGCCCTCATCTCAATTCGATCAAATTTAAGCGCCATGAATTGATCATGCTCAAAACAACCTGGTCCCAAAAACCACAACGCTTTCAGATACTTTCCAACTCTATCGTCAATCAAATTTCTCTTTCGCGGAGAGGCACTTTTAAATTCTATTTCGATCCCACCATACATAAAGGAAGTGCGACTTCCGTTCGTATAGAAAACTGCTTTGCCTGTCTCCTGACAGGTTTCAACAGTAGGCAAATTCTCAGACATGCCAAGCTCATAGGCTGCCACATCATGAAAAGGGAAAATTTTGCGAGAAAATGCCGCCGCTTTTGCTCGGGCAACTTCGAACACTGTTGGCGGCGACCGGTCCAAAGACAACTTTCTGAAAACACCCCGGGCAACTCTATGTATCACTCCGGATTTGACTAGTTTGTACAAAATTGAATCAACCGCAGCCCGACTTCCGTACTGCAACATCTCTCTGCTGGTAAAAAGGCTAGTTCTTGAAAGATCATTTATATGTCTGCGAACAAACAGGGATGTACTCATTTTGATACCTCCTGTGGAAACCTTCTACTTTTTTCAACGACAAAAGCAGCAGAAAAGTTCAAATTTCAGGAAAAAAAAAATTAGTCCAAACCGCAACACCCCTAAGCGGCGAGAAAAACGCGCGTTTTTCTCGCCGACTGGGGAAATGGCCATTCAAGATAGTTTCGGCGAATCTGAATCTAAGGAGCTTTCAAGAGAACTCTGCCGGACGGCAATCTCCGAGTAACTTTAGAGTCATCAAAATGGGCAAGCAATGCCATCGCATATTTTCTCGAAGTGCCGACTTCCTGCCTGAAGTCACTGGGGCTAATTGTTCGCTTCTGATTCCAAATTTGCGCCAAAACTCGATGAGCATTCTCAAGAGACTGAGCCGAAGCGACGAATTTATAATTGACTAAGTAGACTCGCTTATCTTTTTCCAGAGACTCAATCAACTTCTCAAGATTGCTTTCACTGAGCCCCACTAGACCGGCAAGCTCAGACAGTTCAAGCAGAACACATTGGGAAAGATGGTTCAACACCGCACCTTCCTTCTCCGACAAATCTTTAGGCAAAGAAGAAGACTGTGTCTGCTCCGGCAAACTCAGTCGATCTTCTCTTTTCATTAGCCCGCCGGATTCAACCAGATGATTGATCAGATGCTGAAAAACTATTCGCTCCATCAATGGTGCCACATCCACTCGCAGAGTCTCTGTCGGAACACCTTTCTCCGCAGACTTTTCTTTCAGATAACTCTTAATTTGAGCCTCTATTTCGTCAAGACTCTCACTTGCAATCAAGAGTTCATTCAACCGCAAAACTTTGCCAGACCTGATAAGCTCACCTAATTCAAATTCAAGCTCTCTTTGGCCGACAACGGCCAGCAGCTCTTTTTGACGGAGGGCGCAGCCGGGCTTTTGCATAATAAAATCGAGCACCGCCGCGCTTTTTTTCCCACCCAGTAAATCCTTGCTTATTTCGAGCACACTTTCACGATTGAGCCACCGTGGACGTTCCGTCATCAAGATAACACCACCGGCTATACCATAGTCGCCGTACCGCAGAACAAAATTTTGCCCGGGGTAAGCAAGGATTGGCTCCCGCAAATGAATCTGACCTATGGCAAAATTTTTCGCTACCAGATCTCCATCATTTGCAGCGGCAGAAGCATCAACGCCTGCAGCACCAACATCCGCAGCTAAAGCATCAACGCCCGCAGCAGAAGCATCAACGTCGGCAGCAACCGCAGACACCTCTCCTCCAATCTCAATCGAAGTGAGCCAGCGAAGAGATCCGGTACGCTCCGCCGTTCCGTGATAAAAACGAATCGGCTGCGGCTTTAACTTCCTGAACTTTCTTTCATTGCGAGCTTCCAATCCCCCCAGGTCACTTATTTGAACTATCAGGTTGCTTACTTTCCTTCCCGAACCGCTGACCACACATTGACCGCGCTCCAGCGCTCGCGCCTCTTTCGTGGCTATATTCACAGCTAACCTTTGACCGGGATATGCTTTTTCAATCTTATGATTGAAAGTCTCAAGTCCCCGGACACGACCATCAAGTCCGGCTGGAGCAATTTTTATCGAGTCTCCCACAGCAATCTCACCGGAGATAAGAGTGCCGGTAACAACAACCCCATGTCCGGCTTTAGAAAAGATCCTGTCCACCGGCAAAAAGCAAGGCATCGGCTTTCCGGTCAAGTCAAAGCGATTGTCCGAGAACTGAGAGAGGAGAACACTTTCCACAATGGCGTCTTTCAACTCTTCCACACCTTCCCCGGACAAGTTGGAAACAGGCTGGGTTGAAACGACGTTAATGTCATATTGCAATAGTAAGTCGGCAGCTTCTTCCTTCGCCGCTTCCACCTCCGATTCGTGCGCCAGATCAGCCTTTGTAAGAACCAGAATGGCATTACGCACACCCAGTAATGACAGGATTTTCACATGCTGTACGGTCTGTGGCATCACACCTTCATCAAGGGCAATAACCAGAAGAGCCATGTCGATGCCCCCCACGCCGGCAAGCATATTCTTCAAAAACTTGCCGTGACCGGGCACATCCACAAATCCGACTACCAGCTCACTATCAGATCGAATCTCTTCGTTCTCCGCCCCATCATGGCGAACTTTGTCACCCTGGAGAAAGCTTTGATATAAATCTACAAACTTTGGCCCACGTTCCTTTAACTGATTCAAACTAAATCGGAGATGGGCAAAACCAATATCAGTAGTCATCTCCCGCTCTTTCTCTTCTTTGAGCCGATCGGGGTCAATCCCGGTCAAAGCCCGCAATAAGCTGGTTTTGCCGTGATCCACATGTCCGGCGGTCGCTAAAGTAAAGTGTAAAACAGCGTGGGAGCTTGAATCTGTCATCTTTTCCTCAAATTAGATTGACCTTACCACTTATCATCTAAGAGAATCCTAAAGGCAGAGCGGGATGGAGGATGTAGAATCTTCCAGTCTAATTCGACCCTGCAAATTCGACTTAGGACCTAGCTGATTAGATTATAAGAGGTTTCAACCGTGCTCCACCAATATATCGATCCTATTCTTCAATGGATAGCCCACGGCGTAGAATCCTGGGGTTACTGGGGCATCATCGTTATGATGGCAATCGAATCAGCAAACATTCCCCTTCCCTCTGAGGCAATTATGCCCACAGCCGGAATACTGGTCCAGCAGGGCAAAATGGATTTTCACCTGGCATCGCTGGCCGGAGCAATAGGCTGTGTGGTCGGTTCAATCCCCTCTTACTTTTTAGGACTATGGGGCGGTCGACCATTCCTGGCAAAGTACGGCAAATGGTTCCTGCTTAAGTCCAAAGATCTTGAACTGGCAGACAAATGGGTTGATAAGTATGGCGACATGACCTTCTTCATCTGCAGAATGCTTCCTGTGGTCAGAACCTTTATCTCTTTCCCGGCCGGAGTGCTCAAAGCCCACTTCCTCATGTTTGTGGTCTTCACCTTCATCGGCTCCCTGGCCTGGTGCTATTTCCTCACCTGGGTAGGAATCAAATTCGGTGAGAACATGGAAGTGTTCAGACACTACTGGCACACCTTCGACATCGCCATAGTGCTCGTCTGTGGAGCCGGATTCGCCTTCTACCTGTATCACCACTTTAAGCCGGAGCACGATGCACCGTTAGATACTACAGGTGAATCCAAAGCCGTTGCCCCGAAAGAAACGTCTTCCAACGGAGCTTCCACCGGCTCAAAGTCCTGAGCGTATAAAAACTAAAATCGATTAACCGGAAAGAAAAGAGCTCTCAATCAGTCTCTTTTCTTTCTGTATTGACGCTTTCTTGTGTTCTCCCGAATCTCAAGCAGCTCTTGCAGTAGCTTGTCCTGCTCCGGACCGTCCCAGCGTTTCAACCAGGCGCTAATAGCTGCTTCTATCATGCCACTCTTATCAGGAGAGTGAGAGCCATAAAGCTTCTTCAGCTCCAACCAGATAGATTGAAGAGCAGAAAGCTGGTGCGCCGGAAGCTTTACCGTATAAGCGACATACTTATGAGAAACATTGCTTTTCTCTTGAACACTCTCATCCTGGCCGCCCGACTCCGAAGAACCTCTGTTCTCATCGCCACTGACCTGGTCAGATTCTGTATTAAGGCTTTTCTCTTCTTCCTGATCGCTCAAGGGCTTCTCTTCTAACTCGCTCACTTACAGACTCGATTACAGCACCATTGTACAGGCTTCAAAAAGCCCCTTCTATCTTTACAACACAAAAGGGGCATTTCAGCACCATGGACAACACCACAGCCGAAATTCGAACAAAAATATTGCAAATAAAAGTCCAAGAATGGGAATATTCCCATTTTTGCCTTTCTTTTTTCCCATAAATGAATCAATATATATGTATAGGAACAGATCTCGAAAAAGAAAGCGAGAAGAAGCAACAATCAGTCCAAG
>JAUIJG010000570.1 GCA_030431355.1 bacterium | reverse complement strand
CAATCATAAACAGGGTTACCGAAGGTATTCGAAAATCGCTCAAGAGTGCAGACCAGATTATGGAAACCCTGGTCGATTCTATTTATGATTACTTTGACCTTGAGCTGTGTGTTTGTGCGCTCTTTGATGTCCAATCCGACTCTTTTGGAAAGTCAAAGGAGAAAGGTCTGAATGAAAGTAAGGGACAGGATAAGGATAAGGACGCTGAAGTTCCTGCTCTGGAAGGGGTGGAACATGAACCTCAAAATCTGGGCGAGTTTCTGTTCAGCGCCATGAAAGAAGAGTTGAAGCAGGGGCAGATTGTTTTTCTGACCCGGGATGAAATCATCGCCAAGTTGGATGGTGTGGATGCGCCCATAACGAAGTCTATGAAATCAGCCACCCTTGTGCCGCTTTATTACGCCGGTAATTTTAAAGCATCACTTTGTATGATCTCGGACGAACATGTTCGACCGCTTTCAGAAAAAGACGAGCACTTTGTTCTTGACCTTGCCGACCGAGTGGCTGTGGTCATCTCCCACGCCGAACTGTTCAATCAGGTGGAGATGGAAGCGATTACGGATGCGATGACCGGTCTGCATAACCGTCGCCATTTCGAATCCCAACTCTCTAAAGAGATCGACCGTTATCAACGATTCGGCCACCCCTTCTCTTTTATTATCATCGACCTCGATTTCTTGAAAAAGATAAACGACAACCTTGGGCACCACTATGGCGACGAAGCGATCAAACATATCGGAAAAGTGCTCAAGCGCAGCGTGAGAGACGTCGATACCGTTGGACGCTTCGGTGGAGAAGAGTTCGTGGTGCTTTTGCCGGAGACGGATTTGAAATGGGCTCGCATGGTGGCAGAGAGAATCTGTACCTCCATCCGGGAAAAACATGTGGAAGGGGTGGGCACCGTCACTGCTTCTCTTGGAGTAGCCGTTTTCCCCCAGGATGCCGACGATAAAGAGAAGCTATTCGAGCTGGCAGACAAAGCCCTCTATCTGGCCAAAACCAGAGGGCGGGATCAAGTATGCACCGTGGCTGATGATCTAATGCCTTCCGGCACGGAGATTACTATTCCCGAGAAAAGCAAGGAAGCCAAGGAAGCGGAAGATAGAGACCGCTACGGCACCACCGCAGCCGAGAAAGTTCGCATGGATGATAGTATTCCATCCTTTGATCTTGAAATGATTGCTCAAAAAGGAATTTTGGGACTCCTGGCCCAGGTTGTGAAAACCCTGGAGGAGAAGGACTCCTATGGCAGCGAGCGTTCCCCGAGGGTATACGGTTATGCATCGAGGATGGCTCAATCACTTCATCTTTCTAAGGAGCATGCTGAGATCGTGTCACTGGCGGCGGTGCTTTGTAATCTCGGAAAAATTACCATTCCCAAAGAGATTCTTCAGAAAGAAGGAGAGCTAACTCCTGAAGAGAGAGCCCTGGTTGAGCAAGCTCCCCAGGTGGGTGCCAAGATTCTGGAGCCGGCCAAGCTGTTGTTCCGAGTCTCCCAGATTATCTCGGCCTGCCACGAACACTGGGATGGCAACGGCTACCCTAATAAATTGCGTGGCCATGATATTCCGGTGGAGGCTCAAATTGTATCTCTGGTCGATAGTTTTATCGCAATGACCAGCGACAGACCTTATAGAGAGGCGCTCTCCAGAGAAGAGGCGATCAGACAAATTCAGGCAGAGTCAGGAAAGAGATGGGATTCCCGCCTTGTCAAGATCTTCCTTTCGATCCTGCAGAAAGAAGAAGAGTAAGTCTGGGTAACTCTTTTCGGCAAATCGAAGAACTGTCCTTACATGTATTTAATTTGTCTCCAGGCCCTTGTCGGTTCTTGGAAACTTGCTATACTAGTAACAGATCGTCCGAGAACAATTAGCTCTCCAAAAGCGGGTATCCGTAATTGGACCCGAATAAGTCTCACGTGTTGGAGCTGACACGGAGCGATCTTTGGAAAGAGTAATCGATCTAGGAGCAAACCCCTCTGGGCCCGGTGGGTGAACCGGCAGGGGGGTTTGACATTTGTATTATTATTTTAGAAGCATGATATTGAAGGTAGTATCAGCGCAGTTTTATCTTCTTTATCAAATTTGTAAGAGAGATTTTTGACGAAGTCTCTTTTTTTCTGTAACTGGTACATTCAAATGCCATGGGTCTCTCATCCTTCAGGCAGTCTGCTGAATTGTTGAATTTGCAATCCTGACAGAGAAACTTCCCGAAGCCCCGGGCGGTGGCGACCGAGTATATCGTCAGGGCAGAAACGGAGATAGCCAGGAAGATGAGAATATAAAATTGGGGGTCATGGAATTCAGGCATTAGCTAAGATCAATTCGCCCCCTGCATTTTGGGATCTAGGACATCTCTCAAAGTGTCTCCCACTGTATTAAAACAGAGTATGGTGATGAAGATAAGTATGCCCGGAGTAATGAGCCAGGGCTGGTTGAGCAGATCGTTAACGTTGTCCATTGCGAATTTGAGCATGTTGCCCCAGCTTGCGTCCGGTTGT
>JAUIJG010000108.1 GCA_030431355.1 bacterium | reverse complement strand
AGTTTCGGCGGAGGTAAGGTGGATCTCTTTCGGTGCGCCGTCTGCAACTACCGGGGTAGCAGCAACAAAATGATCGCGAGAACGTATGTTTGTGTTGAAGTTAACGGTGGACTCGATCAAAGAAGGATCGAAAGTAGCGTCCAACTTGACTCTTTCGCCAATCATCGCCAGTTGATACGGTTTGAGACTCTTGTCTACGTTTGTAAGAACTGTTCCTTCTACATATATGTTTTCCGATTCTGTTCCCAGAGCGCTCAAGGCAAGAGGAAGCTCCATTCTTGACTCGTCAGGCTTGGCGGCTACTTCAACTCTTTCCGGCGCAACTTCCGCCTTTTCAGCGGCAGCAGGCTCCTCAACTTTGAATACATTTTCCGTTGCAACTCTCACGACTTTGTCGCTGGCAGCCACCACCACGGCACCTTCTCTGGTTACCGGTAAATCCATGGCAGCTTCGTTCTCATTTGCTTGAACCGGGACTTCGGAGACGGTCGATTTTGCGCTGGCTTCCACAGTTGCGGCTTCGGAAGCTCTCTCAGTTATTACTACCTGGGGAAGCTTTTCTGCTTCCGGAGATTCTATGACGTTTCCGACAGCCAGGTCTTTGCTATCGTTCACTACTTCGGCGAAGCTCAAAGCCGGAATGCTCTCAAATCCACCCTGGTCAAGATTTGAATCCTGGACTTCGGTCACACCAGAGACATTCTCGTTATTGCCGGAGTTCTTAGAGTCTGCACTCTCAGAAACAATGCTTTCGAAGCTGAGAGCGCTCTGGGTATTACCCGCGGAATTGCTCTCCGACTCGAACTCTGGCTGTTTTTGTACTGGTTTGTCCATTTGGTAATTTCGTTGAAGTCCGCTGGGGTGTGCTCTGTCCAACAAATCGCTTGTCAAGATAGGTGGTTCTATACTCGCCCCGGCAAAATCAGACAGATTGAATTATTAAATCTGCCTGCCGGTATGACACCCGGGGCAGCGCCCTGCTATTGACATCTCTTCTGTACGGCAATATTATTTAGTTTCCAGCTTTCTCAATATCAAAAGGCGTGGATAATCCTTCGGAAATTTCTTACTAATACAAAAAATAAATCGGAAAGTACTTTTAGACCCGAAGATAAATGCCTATATAGATAAGGTGAAGAGCTGAAGGATAGCTTCAAGAAATTTCTGCTTGCGGAAGCAAGCGCTCGGGCAAATCAGTTGCACCAGGTCAGGTTCGAAGGAAAAAGTTCCTATGGTCAGTGAAGGCGGATTTAATTTTTCAGAAAACGCTCCGATACCAAAGGACAGCTCTGGTCAGCCCCAGGCGGAGAATCTCAATAACCCGGAAGGACAGCTGCGAAATTCCAGGCAGCCGATGGACACCGGTCAGGTTACTGATTCGGTAAGCGCCAAATTCCGGGCGGAAGCTGGTCTAACCTCCTTTGAGAGCGGCAATCTCAATCCCCGGGATTTTAGAGAATCAGTTCGAAATGCGTCGGGTGTTGCCACCGTTGAAACCAGACAGACAACTTTTAAAACAACTTCCGGCGACATAACCGGATGGGAGCACTCCGGCAAAGATAGCGCCGGCAGGGATCAACGCATGTTTACCTCCAACACCGGCGAGACATTCAGAGTGGAAAGGGGAGAAAACGGTCAGACTACATTACGCAACGAAAATAACGGCACCAGAACAGAAGCTCTTCGCTCCCAGCAAGAGATCAAGCCGATAAACCGATCTGCCGCCGAGGTCGGTCCGGCAAAGGTGCATCGTGCCGGCGAACCTGTGGACCTTAGCTCCTCCGAGTACACCAGTCGTATTCAGCAGGCCAGAGCAGGGGTGGAAGCCCGGAACGGCATCCAACCCGGAGTGGAGACCGCCCCCAGGGTGGGAGAAGGACCGCCGACAACGGTGCGCGAACCGGGTCGCGGCAACACACTGCCCGTGGAGACACCGGGGAATCGACTTGGACCGGAAACTCCGGCGGAAACAGCTCCCCGAGGCAATGCCGAGCTACAAGCCAGATTTAATCGTGGACCGGCCGAGGCGCCGGTAGAAGCGCCTTTAAGGACAGGAAACAGACTGGACCTTCCTCCCTCCCGGGATGGTAGGCCGGAAACCGTCGTGGACAGAACCGGAACCCGCCCAGTCCCACCGGTGGAGACAGGCGTGCGAGGACCCGGAAACAGAGGCGATATGCCGGCTCCCAGAGTTGAAACAGGGCCAAGAGGCGGCGATACTCCGGAGATCAGACCTTTCAACCAGAACGACTTCAGGCAAAGAGTGAAACAGCTTGAAGCAGACCCGGGCAATGTGGAGGCGCGAAGAGATATCACGCGAATGATGCGTGAGCAGCCGGGAGAATCGAGGGCGATGGTTCGAGCCATGCAGGAGCGGGGAGAAGCGGTTCCCGGTCAAGTAGACAGAATGGCTCGCATTACCGAAGGCAGAGCGGGGTTGGACGTGAGTCCGGGAGACAGAGCCAGCGTCAGCCAACGCTTGCAAGAGCAAATCAAAGCGTTGAAGCCGGGAGACAGTCTCCAAACCAATCTATCGAAACAAGAGTTAAAAGCAATGTCCGGCCAGACTGAAGCCTTGCAAGAACTCTTGAAGAACCCGGAATCAAGACAAATGCTTCAGAAGCTATTGGCTGACGGAGGTCAGGGAAAAGGTCAAGCCAATCTCGATATACTCTCCAAACAACTTGGTTTGGACGCGAACAGCCCAAGCACTCAGAAGTTCTTTCAGGATCTCGGCAATCGCTTAAACTCTCTAAAAGCCGCCGACCTGCAATCCGGAAACGTCAAGCTTCAGGACATCCTCAAGGGACTGGATCCAAACGGTGCAAAAGCGCTCGAGAATTACTTGACCCATGGCATAGGCAAGACAGGCGACCTGCGATTGGCCCAGCTTGATCCGGCCAGGTTCAATAGCCTCCGCACTCTTCTAGATGCGCAAACCGCAAAACCTGGATCTCAGACGGATTTAGCCCAGGTACTAAAAGCCCTGCAAGCCAGACCCTTGAATTTAGACCAGCCCACCGCGAACGTATTCGGACAAAACTTGAGAGAACTGGGTCTCCAGCTCAAAGCAGGCACCGATACCGGTATCGGCGGAAAAGCGCCAGCGAGCCTATCTGAACTGATCCAGAGAAGCCTGGAGAGCGGAACCGGAAAAGCAGGTCTTGCCACTATTAACGGTGACCTTGTAGCGAAGCTAAGCAGTCCGCAAGAACAAGCTCTAAGAACATTGATAGAAAACAGTGGTAAATTATCGAGCTTGATAGAAACAGGAAAAATCAACCTGGTAAAAGGCACCGATTCAGCCACCATGCTATCCGATATAATGGCCAGATTGCCTCAGTCGATGAGGGGAGAGAGTTTTACCGTAAGAGGAGAGATTCTCGGTGCTCTAGTGGGAGATGCCGGCTCCGCCATTGCAAGAGCAACCACCGCCGCGCAATTTTCCGAATTCGTTACCAGCACTATAAGAGCAGATGGTACCCAGGTGATGGTCAGTCCGATCGAAATTCTCTCCGGCAAGCCCATTGATCCTGTATCCGGTCTCCCCTACGATCCTTTCACAGGCAAATTGCTTGACCCCACCACCGGCAGAATAGTGGGATCAGTCAGACCTGGAGAACTTTCGGGTAAGCTGGATGAAAAGTCGGAATCCGCCAAGAAGGAACAGGAAAAGCTTGACCTTGAATTGGAAGAAGAGGCTGTAAAAAAACGAAAATTACTCATTCTTTTACAAGCTCGAAAATTGAGAGAGCAGAAAGAGCGCGAGATCAAGGAAAAGGAATTGCGAGAGCAAAAGAGAAAAGAGGAAGACAAGAAACGGACGAAGTACGTGGTAAAACACGGAGACACGCTGGAATCCATAGCGGAAAAACAACTTCGAGACATAAAGATGTCAGCCTTGATCTACGACATCAACAAGAAAGTGATTCCGATAGCAACAGAGAACGGAAAGACCGTTGTCAGATTACGCAGAGGACTTGTAATCTGGCTTCCTTCACCCTTCGAGCAGCGTGAATTCAGGGGCAAAATTGCTTCCGGAAAACTCAAACCGGGCTCAGCTCCAGGCACTGTCGATGGTATTAAGAAGTTCGCCACGGTTGAAGAGGAATTAGCCGCCAAATTCGGTGAAAATTGGTCGGGAGATGATACCGCCAGTGCCTCTACTGAGAGTGTCACTAATCAACTTCTAGAGAGCTCAGTCAAGAAGTCCGAAGAGAGACGCAAAAATATTGAAAGCGTTCTCGGAAGCTTCGAAAAGCCACAGGGCAAAACCGCTGGCGAAGACAGGACCAAATACGTTGTGCGGCTTGGTGACTCCCTGAAGAGCGTGGCGATGAAGCACCCGATGGTAAGAGATATCTCTCTCTGGAAATTGATCGCCGAAATCAACAAAATTTCCACCGCTGTCGATACCAGAGGAGCACCGAAAGCAAGACTAACCAGAGGAAGTGAGATAAAAATCCCTTCTGCTCAAGATATTGCCGATTATCGTTCAAAACTGGGACTCTCAAAGGCCTATGATCCGAACGCATCTAGGTACGCTAACCCGGAAGAAGGAGCAGAGCTCCATATCTGTGATAATTGCGGCAGAATGACCGGTATCAAAACAACCATTTGTGTGTGCGGTCAGAGTACTCGGCCCTCGGAGAAAAAGAAATCGACTCCCGTTAAAACCAGAGTCGACAACCAGGACGCGGCGAGCGTGATGTTGGAAGCAGCAAGTCTTATAGGCACAAACGAAAGTAAGGAAGAGTCCGGGGACGCCTCAGAAGCAAAAATAGTTGAAGGCCCCGTCAAAACCCAGGTCGATAGAGAACAAATAGGAGCTGATATTGCCGACTCAAACCAGGAAGATAAGCCTGAAATCCTGGAGGAGCTGGATGCTATCTCCAGATTGGTAAAACATGCCCCTGATGCAAGCGCTGGAAAACCGCTGATTTATTCTCTACAGCTTTACATGGATGGCGGGTGGAGATCAATTATGAGTTACGAAATCAGTGAAACCAGAACTCTGCGCCATGATGATTACTCTTCGGACCGAAGAAAAAGCGTGAAAATAGACCTTCCCGGCCGCGCCGCCGAAGAGTTGGCCAAAAATGACCTGACCGGCAACTGGAAAAACTACAAGCGTAAGTTCCTCAGAGCGAGAAGCTAGAGGGTAGAGAATTAAAATATTCAGTCAGGTGAAATCCTGGATGAATTTCAGCCCCGGCAACCCCGGCAAAGATTAACGCGGCATAATTTAATATTAAATCTGCGCCGCTGGAGCCGGATTTTGTTGTCCAGACAACAGTAAGATTCAGTTAATATTAGTATATTGACAACTATCGTCACATCCGGGAAGCAAGAACCGGTGGTCGACAGGGGCAAAATCCCAGATGGCGCTGCCGAATTTCAAAAACCTTACTAAAACAAGCCCATCTTCGAAAAGCCCAGCACTGCATGCATACAGCCGTCTTTCCAATTCCGGTTAGGAGCGTATATAAGCAGTGTATATAAATAACAGATCATGATCGAAGAGTAGCCCGAATTTCAATGCCAGCTCCCGACAACAGCGGTGATATCAGGAAAGTCGAAGAAACGACTCCGGAGAAGGTCGACCAGACAGCAGAAAAAGCTGGTCAGGCTGGTGTTGAGGATGCTTATTCCGGTAACGGCTCCGACTTCCAGAAGGTAGATGAGCAAAGAAATCAGCTCACCGCCACGGACCAGGAAGTTCTAAAAGACGTTGAGATAACCGGTCTTTCTACAGATGGAAAATCGGCCAATCAGAACGAATCTACCTACGATGAAGGACGCGTCGGAAGGGAGACCGAAGGTCTTGTTCTCAGCAACAAAGACAAAGCCAAATTAGCCGAAGCCGGCTCAGCGGAGGTGGACCCTAGAGAGGCTGTCCGCAAGACAGGAAACACCGCTGACATCACAGCTGCCGAAGCCGGAACGACCAGACTGGGTCTTGGTGATGGTCAGACAGCCGCCGACGGACTCAAAGACATAACCCGTTCGGTCGAGGCAGGTGAGACGGTCCAGGGACCGAGAACCGGCAATCAGGCTGATGCATTGCCCGGGCAAGACAGGCACGTTCTGGCTGAAAGCTGGGAACAAGGGTCAGACCGCGCTGCAACCGAAGGCTCCCACCCTGGACACTGGAGTGGAATCCATCAAAGTTGCCGAGGTCGATGATAGGCGCTCTGTTTACACGACCAACTTCCAGGCAAAGGAAGGCGTCTATAACCCGGCGGCAGCTCCCGGCATCGGTGAACACGCCGTGGGCGAATCTGTGGAAAGCAGTATTTTTTCCGTTCCATCATTCGACACTAAGTCCCAGGACCGGGCTGTCACCAGTGAGGTTAGACCAGATGGCGTCACTTACGGATATGACGGCAAGATAAGCACCGGCATTTTCTCCAGCACCGAATTCCAGGGCTCTGAGAACCTTGACGCCAATGGCAGGTTGATAGATAGAACCATCAAATATGGAAGTGAAGCAGACCGAGCCAACGGTACCAATACAGGAATAGATATAACATTCGATACCGGCAACGGCGAAAAACAAACAATCAACGGCGTCGACAAAGTAGTTACCACCTACGACGCTCAGTCCCAGCAGTATGAAACTAAAATCCATACTGTAGACGGAAAAGACTTCATCGCCCTCACCGATTCCACCGGCGAAGTTAAGGACTTCCGCGAACTCAAGCAATTCGACCAGGCTGCAGTAGCCCAACCTCCTGTCGGTAACGCTGAAGCAAACATGCTCGCCACCGACATCGAGCGCCAGGAAAAAGGCGCCGCAGACACCACCTACGAAAATGAAGCCGGTGACAAAGTCACAAACACGGTATTTGACGATGGCGGTGTCCTCACCCACACTGAAGTTAACGGAGCCAGCAGACTTACGGAAGTAACGGATGCTGCCGGCAGAAACACAAAGCTTGGTTGGAGCGAAGACGGTTCACAAATAAAAACTCTGACCACAGCGGAAGGAACCTGGACACGGTCCGAAGAGAACCCGAACGAATGGACCAACGAAGCCGGCGAGAAGAGACAGTTCGACGTCAAAGTCACCAACTCTGAAACAGGCGAACTTACTTATACGACAGCTGATACCCGTACAACCTGGAAGTCCGATGGAGAATCCATCCGGGAACAGTTCGCCACCAGAGACACGGTTCCGGCCAAATTTGTCGATGGCAATCGAGTCCAGGAAAAATATGTCAAATTCCAGGTGGAAAATGACAAATACGGCGTTGCTAAAAAGGTTATAGATGAAAGAGGTACTGTTTACACCCCGGGTAGCAACGGGGCGAACAAACTGGAGATCGATCCCGAGACCGGCGCGGCAAAAATCAAAGACTTCATCGGCAATGAAACCACCTTCAATCTTGACGGTAGTCGTTCAGAAAAGAGTTGGACCGGAGCAAGGTCCGAATATGACCAGAACGGCAAACTCACCCAGATGTACAATGCCGAAGGCGAGCTGACCAGTTCTTATCACTATTCCAGAAATCCCGAGACTGGAAGATATGAAGTTGATCAGATCTCCAACAGCTCCGGTCTATGGGAAAAGACAGGTCAGAAAGAGAACGGCAGAGATGTCTGGGTTCAGAATAACGGCGAAGACAATGTAGAAGAAAATAAAATTGTCGGAGACGTTACCATAAATCCCCAGACCGGTGACATGAGCATCACCACCGACAATCCGGAACTAAAAACCGTACAGACTGAGGTTCGCAAAACGGACGGAACAAGAATAATCAGCGATAGCGACGGCAATGTCGAAGTCAGAAATGCTGACGGAACCGTCGCCCACAAGACTGAAGTTCAGTACCAGAAAGAATACGAGCTAAACGACGACGGCTCCTACAAGCGAAATGAAGCCGGAGAATACATTCCCAGAACGGATGGTGACGGCAATCCTATATACAGGCTTGATGAAAGCGGAAAGAGAATCAAAACCGGCAGAGAGATTGTCACCACCAGTATCGGCCAGTTCGAAGTCAACCGGAGCGCGGAAGGCGGCTCCACTTCCTACAGGGATCTCACCAAGAACGAAGACGGTACATTCAAAAATCCGGCGATTATAAAAGGTGAGATCTCAATCGATAAATACGGTGACTTGACCATCACCGACGAAACCAACGGTACAAGGTCGGAAGTATACCTCGACGGTACCAGCTACACCCAGTTCAGTGATGACTCCTTCGTATTCAGAGACGAGAAGGGCAATATCACTGACACAGTCAATAAGTATGGCGATACCAACGCATTCCAATATGACAAAGACGGAAAGCTAGTCGGCTTCACTTCGGACAATGTGCACTGGACATCAAAAGACGGCGAAAACTGGGAAAACGATGAAGGTGGAGACGCTAAATTCCGGGTCGATGTCAAAGACAATGGCGATGTCCATATCCACGATGACGCCACCAACACAACCACCATAGACAGAATGAGCGACGGTACCCGCTCGATTGTCAGAGATGATGGTTCCCAGTCCGTATTCAAAGACGGAAAGCTCGTAGCCTCCCAGGACATCAACGGCAACCGTTTCGAGTATACCTATGACGGCAACGGATTGGCATCCATTAAAGGTCCCGACGGTCTCATCGTCAGACAGGGAGCCAAAGTAGAAGGTAGTGAAAACGCTACCGTAGCAAGAAAGTTAAAAGTCAGCGACACCGGTGACATCTCCTATCAATTGATGGAGCAGCAGGAGAACAGCAATAAGCTCCAACCAGGAGACTTTGTCACCCAGAGTTCGGATGGCACCAAGGCTTACTGGGACAGCGATCCCAATCAGAGCTACGGCGTGCCCAATCGAATTGAGCGCACAGTTCCCGATGGCAACGGTGGAACACAAAAACTCGACCTTGTCCTCGGAGAAGATGGTAAATACAGTTCCGCCGACGGTTCCAAAACATATGATTCGGTATGGTATGACCGATTCAACGGAAGCCTGGATCTGAAAGATTCTGAAGGCAACAAATCTAGATTTGAACGCGACGGCTCCTACACCATGGAGTACAAGAGCGGAGTCTCGAAGAGCTTCGACACTGGTGGTCGCATGACTCAGATGGTCGATGCCAAAGGTCAGAAATATACCTTTAAATACGAAGGCGACGAGACCGTACCTATAGAAGTACAGAATTCTGAGGGCAAATGGAAGAGATCCCTGGAGCCTGTCGGCCAGGTCGACGGTAATGACATCTACAACTGGAACAACGTCGACACCGGTTACAATTTCCGCGGTGAGGTCAGCACTGAAAACGGTGAATACTCCTGGAAAGATGAATCAGGAATAGAAACAACCCAGCTGGCCGAAGGTGGAAAAATCCACAAATACAAGGACGGCTCCCAGGCTACAGAAGATGCGGATGGCAGAATAACCAGCTGGACCAATCCCGCCAGCGGCAAAGAATTCAACGTGGACTACAGCGGAGACAGCCCTGTGGTCACAATGACCAGGAATGGAAAGACCGAAGTTGTTGAAGGCGTAACCAATATTGCCACAACTCCTCAAGGTCTGGAACTTCAGATAACCGGTGCCGATGGAGTCCCTGAGTATGTTCTCCAGCATACCAACGGTGCAGAAATAACCTCTAACGCCTTCGGTGAAATCACATCGTACAAGTCCAAAGAGGGCGCCGAACTCTCCAAAGAGGCCGGAACCGCAGACGGCAGGGATATAGAGCATATAATGCTCGACAAAGAAGGCAAAGCGATAGTCGAACTCTCCGACGGAGCCAAGCGCCTATACAATGATGATGGTTCCAGTCTCACCTTCGAGGCAGATGGAAAAACCGTCCGCACTCTAAGCGCCGATAGCAACACAGAATTCGTCTATGAGCTTAATAAAGCACAACAAGATCAGGTCAAGAAAGCACTAGAAACAAACGATCTGGATTCAATTTCGATTCGCAATCCAGAGAAGATAAGCGAAATAAATAGAACCACCGGTGAAACCACAGAGTGGACCAGAGGTGTTGACGAGTTTGGCGATGCGGTTTGGAGTAGTCCCGGTGAAACCTTCAAAGGCAACGTCTCTCTGGATGTAAAAACCGGCAACTCAACATGGCACCGACTGGATGCCAACGGCTTCACCGAATCGGTAGTGAACCGAAACAACAAAGGGCAGGTGAACTTTGTAACCGACAAGCAAGGCGTCACCACCATGTTCACCTACGACCAAAACGGTCGAACAGATAGCATAATGCGCTCAAACTTCGGGTGGGATAGCTATCAATACCGGGGCGAAGACGGCAAGTGGAGAAATCCTCTCGATGTCGCCAATCCGCTCAATTGGGGACAAGATACAGGCAAAGCCTTCGACCATAAAGTCCTCTCCAACGGTGATCAAGTTATCACTCCCACCCAGAGCGTAACCGATGTTTTAGCCGGCAAACCTAAGACGAGCACCACGGTCAAAGCAGACGGAACTCGCATAACCGACAACGGTGATGGTAGTGAGTCAGTGCACTACTCCAGCGGTTCAGTGGCCGAGACTCATACCCACAAAGCCGGCGCCGACGGAGAAGCCACCAAAGTCAAAGTGCTGACCGACGGCTCAGTTGAACTTACCGGCGCAAACGGCGTAATCATAAGACAGAACGCCAACTCCGATATGGTTACCAGCATAGACGCCGACGGAAACGAAACCCAATTCCGTGGCAAAGTGACCGTGGGAGATAACGGTAGCGTCACTATCCTGAATGAAGAGAACAACACCCAGAGAATGTACCTGGCTGATGGTCGTGAGGCGTCCGTTGGCAGAGAGGTTGAGCTTTCCTACACGGACGGAACCAAGCTGACCCAGGGTCCCGACACTAACGGCCTGAAATTCTCCAGAGATGGCAAAGAGCTTGTCCTCGATGGAGACATCGACATTGATAGAAACGGTAATCCCGTAGTCAAACTAAATAATCCTTCAGACTACCAGAAGCTGGAAGAATTCTTTGGTGAAGACAAAGCCAGCATGCCGGTCACCAGACAAATCAAGTTCGATGACGGATCCTCTCTCGCTCAAGGGACCCGTGACGGAGAGCTTATATATACGGATCAAGATGGTCATAAGAGCACAGTCAAGGGAAGTCTCTCATTCGATGGCGAAGGAAATGCAACCACCACCCTTAGTTCCGATAGCAACAACCAGGAACTGTTAGACAAGATAGAATCCGGCGGCTCCACAGAGCTAAAATTTGATACCAATGGATCATTTACCGACGTCAGCTACAAAGCAGTAGATTCCGTAGCGATCAAACAGAACAATGGTCCAGGCAGTGTCACCCAGCCCGTGGTCCAGTACACAAATGGCTCCAAATTCTCCCAGAACCCAGAAACAGGACAACTGGAGTACACCAACAAAGACGGACAAGTCACCACCCTTGATGGCAAGATCGAGATTGATGAGCGAGGCAATGCTAAAGTCAAGCTCAATTCCCAGGAGAATCTGACTGATGAGATACGAGAGACCCTGAACAGAGAGGGTCCGGGCGAAAGCGCGGTGGGAGTCTCACTCGACGCCGACGGCACAAGACTGATCAATCATCCTACGGAAGAAGGCAAGATCGTTCATATCTCCGCCGATGGAACCGAGACCGTTATTGATGGCAACATAAAGCTGAATGCTGATGGCACCAGCCAGGTTAATCTCTCCAGCCCGGAAAATGTTAGCGCTGACATTTTGAGCAGTATTAAAGGAAGCGGAACAGCATCCTCTACTTACAATAATGTAGACCTGAGCAAAATTTCTGCCCCCCAGACAGGCACCCAGAACAGAGCCGGCGGTCCTGATGCAAAATCCGACGAAGGCGGCATATTCTCCGGCATCGAAGATGTTCCGGCAGAACCCGCCGCTCCCTCCGCGCCTCCGTATATACCACCGGATGTTCCTTCTACTCCCACGGTTCCGGGCAGAGAGCCGGACAGACTGGAAGTTGGCGGTGATGACGTCGTCGTACCTACCAGAGAGCCTGTAACCGACGGTGCCGGAAATCCGCTGCTTGATGGTCATGATGACAGTGGATTCGCCCGGGACACTACACCCGGACATGTTGATACCGGAGAAAGACTGGAAACAGTTCGCGAAACAGCTGCCGAGGGGGCCGCTGAAAGAAGAGAAGTTCGTCAGCAAGAAATCAATGAGAGGTTTGAAGAGAATCGCCGCATCCAGGAAGAGCAGCGTATTCGCCAGGAGGAAGTAGCTAGAAGAAATGAACTGATCAATGAGAACAAAGAGCTTCAACGAGCTCTGGAGAATCATGACGGTTCTGATGCTTCCATAAGAGCGACTCAGGAAGCTGCTGAAAGAGCCAGAGTAGAAGCCGATCAGCAAGTTAAGGAAGAGAGAGAACGCTATCAACAAGAACTGCAACAAAGACAGGAGAGACTTGAGCAGGACAGAGCCAGAGAAGAAGAGCGCAGGAAAGAAGAAGAGCAGCGAATCGAAGAACAAGAGAAGAGAATCAAGGAAGAGAAAGAGCGCTACGAGAAAGAAATTGAAAAGGCTGAAAAAGAGAAGCAAGAGGAGATAAAACGACTCCACGAAGAGCGCCTAGAAAGAGAAGAGCGTGAGCTAAAACAGAGACAGGACGAGCTGGAAAGAATCAAAACCAGACAGACTGAAATCGACAAGCAGCTCGAAGGCAACCAGGCCAAGCTCGATGCCATAGACGCTATCGAGAAAAGCGAAAGCGCCTCTATCCCAGGTGAGTCACGAGTCACCGGCGGTGAAACCTCCGAAGGGAACGGCAAATTCAGAGAAGTCACGGAGATAGATCCTGACACAGGAAACACGGTTACTAAACTGGTTCCTGCAGAAGGCAACACAAATGGCGATATCTCAGGCGTGGACAATTCCGCCCTGGTCAAGCACCTGAATGACAATCCGGGTGGTAGCAGCCAGCTGGAAGAGGCGATTAAATCCGGCGAAGTCAAACTGGTACAAGCCCTGGAGAATGGCGACACCAGAATGGTGGAAGCCATCGTCAATAATGACGGCAAGCTTGAAGTTGCTCTGGAATCAGGCAATGTTCCATTAGCAGAAGCTCTTGAGAAAGGTCAGATTCACGTAGCCAAAGAGATCGAGAGCGGCGGTAACCTTCAAGTGGTTAACGCCATCAAGGGCAATAATTTTGAGCTCGCAAGCGCCATTAAAAGCGGTGACACCGTCAAGGTCGAAGCGATTAATAGAGGCATAGAAACAGCTGAGGTCGCCAAAGACCTCGGAGGAGACCATCAAGGTACTTTTGATGCCAGTCCTGATCATAGTGATGCAGCACCGATTGGTGCCCCAAAAGACAAAGTTTCGGCTGACGGCGGTGCTGTGAATCTTGAGCGAACAACAGCCGCCGATGCTCCTGCAGTTGAATCAGGATCAGTGGATAAAGCGATCAACTCTGGTGAGCTAAATGTAGAACCCGTTAACTCAAAAGATACAGCCAACGTTGAAGCCACCAGAGAGGCAGTCAAGTCAGGAGAGTCCGCAATAGTCAGAGAACTAGAAGACGGTTCTCATCAGGCGGTCAAAA